>JACDBO010000326.1 GCA_013694885.1 Chloroflexia bacterium
TGGCGATACCGCCCATCGCCTGCACGCGCCTGGCCGGACCAAGCAATCCTGTCATGGCGTGGAGCATGTAGACGCCGGTATCGATCAACGGGCCGACGCCCTGGCCGTAGAAAACGCTGGGATCACCGGTGTAGCCGCACCAGCCAGCCGGTCCCAGGTTCGCCAGCTGCGTCAGCGCTACCGTGGGTCTCCCGATACGATCTTCATCGATGAGCTGTTTTAGCCAGCGAAAACGGGCGGTGACCATGATCGCCGGCGCGCAGAAGAGCTGCCGCCCCTGCCGCGCGGCGATGGCGCCCAGCTCGCGCGCTTCGGCGAGCGTGGCCGCGATTGGCTTCTCCGACAGGACGTGGTAGCCCGCCTCCAATGCATCGCCGGTGATCTGCCGATGCAAGGGCGCCGGCGTGAGGTTGATGACGACATCCATGCCGCCTGGATGCGCCAGAAACTCATCGTAGGTTGTATAGGTCGAAGCTCCCTGAAAGCGAGCCGCTGCCGCCTCCGCCCGCTCCGCAACTGGGTCGAAGCACGCCACGACCCGCGCCCGGTCAGCCAGCGTCGTCAACCCCGGCAGATAGGCACGCGTCGCAACATCACCACACCCGACGACTCCAAACTTGAGCACACAACCTCCTCGAATCGAATTATCTCGCTCGACCACACGTCAACAACCGCCAACCAAGAGGTTGCGACGAGGCACTCGATATCGCGACTTACGTCCACCAGAGTCCGCCGCGCGAAATGCGGCGTCACTCTCCGTAGAGATAGCAGCGGACCCAGTGGTCGGTGCCGACCCAGGTTGTGTCGGGCATCCGTTGGCGGCAGACTTCCATGACGTGCGGGCAGCGGGCGGCGAACGGGCAACCTGGCGGCGGGTCGACCAGAGAGGGGATCTCGCCGCGCGCTTGGGTCTCCTGCGTCCGCAGACCCGCGTGCGGGTTGGGCACCGCCGAGAGCAATAATTTGGTGTAGGGGTGCGCGGGGTTGTCGATCAGCTCGCCGCTCGGCGCTCCCTCGACCATGCGCCCCGCGTACATGACGTTGGTCTTGTCGCCGATGTAGCGCGCGCTGGCGATGTCGTGGGTGATGTAGAGAAACGAGATGCCCTCATCGGCTCGAAGGCGCTCAATCAGGTTGAGTACGCCGATGCGGATCGAGACATCGAGCATCGAGACCGGCTCGTCGGCCAGCATCACCTTGGGTTCGACCGCCAACGCCCGCGCGAAGGCGACGCGCTGGCGCTGACCACCGGAGAGCTGGTACGGGAACTTGGCGGCAAAATCCTCCACCGGCTGCAATCCGACGATGTTGAGCAGGTCGTGAACCCGCTCGCGAACCTGCCGGCGTCCGCTCGCTTTCTTGTGGATTTTGAGGGGTCGTTCCAGGTGGTAACGCACAGGGTGAACCGGATTTAAGGAACCGAACGGGTCCTGAAAAACCATCTGGACGTCGCCGCGGTAGGCCAGCGAGGCGCGTCCGGATTCCTCCTTGAGCACATCCCGCCCGTTATAGACGATCTCGCCCGAGGTCGGCGGCATCAATCGCGCGAGTAACCGCGCCGCCGTGCTTTTGCCGCTCCCCGACTCGCCCACGACCGCCACGACCTCGCCGCGCGGCAGGCTGAACGACACGTCCTGCAACGCGTGGACCTCGTGTGATGAGAACATGCCACCGATCGGGAATCGTTTGGTGAGGTTGCGGATATCCATCACCGGAGCCGCCGCCTCAATCGTGTCCTTGCCAGCGTCCGATGGCGCTGCCTCGATCGTCGTCGGCTCACTCATGCTCGAACTCCCACGTCGGTATAGAGGTGGCACGCGACCCAGTGGTCCCGCTCGACCTCGACCAGCGGCGGTACGATTTTCGTGAAGATCGGTTTGCAATGCTGGCATCGTGGGTGAAACCGGCAGCCGCTGGGTGGCTGCAGGAGGTTTGGTGGCGCGCCGGGAATGCCCGTCAGCGCCTCCGTCTGTCCGGTAAGTGACGGGAACGACGACATCAGCCCTTGCGTGTAGGGGTGGAGCGGCCGCTCGAATATATCGCGCGCGGACGCCAGCTCGACGATCTGCCCGGCATACATGATCGCGATCCGGGTCGAGATCTCGACCAGCAGTGACAGATCGTGGGTGATGAAGAGGATCGAGAAGCCGAGCTGCCGTTTCAGCTCGTCGATCTGGGACATGATCTCTTTCTGCACCACGACATCGAGCGCTGTGGTCGGCTCATCCATAATCATCAGCGGCGGATTGAGGGCCAGTGCAATGGCAATCACCGCCCGTTGGCGCATCCCGCCGGAGAGCTGGTGGGGATACGCGTCGAGCCGGTTCCGCTCGATCCCGACGATGTCCAGCAGATCCGCCGCCCGCTGCCGCGCCTCGAGTTTGCCCATCGCGCCGTGGGCGATGATGACATCTTCGATCTGTTCTCCTACCGTGATCACGGGATTAAGGGCGTTCATCGCGCTTTGGAAGACCATCGAGACATCTTTCCACCGGAATCGTGCCAGCTCGTCGTCGCTCATCTCCAGAATGTCGCGGTCCCCGAAATGCACCTCGCCCCCGGTGATCACCGCGGGTGGCTGGAGAATACGGAGCAGCGCCTGGGCCACGGTCGACTTGCCACAGCCGGACTCGCCGGCCAGGCCAAGCACCTCGCCGCGACTGATGTCGAAACTGACACCATCGACTGCCCGCACAGGACCGCGCGGCGTCAGATAGTGGACATGCAGGTCACGGACTCGGAGCAGCGGCTCGGCAGGATAGTTGTGTTCGGATTCTCTCAACCGCGAGGACGGCGTTGCCATGGTTAATCTCCCGCAGCCCGGTGTTGCCCCGCCGAGCGCAACACTGGTGTGGCGCGGGAGACGCCGAGTTGTCGCCGATGGCGGCGCAGCGCCAGGTTGGTTTCCCGCTGCGAGCGCAGGCGGGGGTTGGTGATCTCGTCGATAGCGTAATTGACGAGCGCAAACGCGAAGGCGACGAGGGCGATGCACAGCCCGGCTGGCACAAATGTCCACCAGGCACCGACCAGCAACCCGGCGTTGTTGCCGGCCCAGTAGAGGATCGTGCCCCAGCTGATTGCACTCGGGTTGCCAAGCCCCAGGAACTCGAGGGCGGCCTGAGCGCCGATAGCATAAATGATCGCGCCGAACATCCCGGCGGCGACGATCGACATCATGTTGGGCAAGATCTCCCGCAGCATGATCCGCCAACTCCCCTCGCCGCTCACGAGCGCCGAGGAGACGAAATCCTTTTCGCGGAGCGAGAGCGTCTGCGAGCGCAGCACCCGCGCCGGCCAGGCCCAGCCGGCGACGATCAGCACCATCACAGTCGTCCAAAAGCCGGCCGGCAGAAAGGCGGCCAGCACCACCAGCAGTGGTAAGCCGGGGATAATCAGCATGACGTTGGTCAGCAGCGAGAGAAAATCGTCGACTCGGCCGCGGAAGTAGCCAGCGGCCAGGCCCACCAGCGCGCCGATGACCGTCGTTGCCACACCGACGATGACACCAGCCCCCAGCGAGATGCGCGTGCCGTAGATGAGTTGCGACAGCATGTCCTGCCCAGAACCGGTGGTGCCCAGCCTGAACTCGCTCGACGGTGGCCGGTGCGGTCGGCCCACGAATTCGGTCGGGTCATACGGCGCCAGCGCGGGCGCGAAGATCGCCACGGCGGCGAAGGCAAGCAGGATCAACCCACCGAACGCCGCCTTG
The DNA here is from genome assembly GCA_013694885.1 of Chloroflexia bacterium. GTDB lineage: Bacteria > Chloroflexota > Chloroflexia > Thermomicrobiales > UBA6265 > JACDBO01. The sequence goes on from JACDBO010000326.1 coordinate 3,710, forward strand.
CGGTTTCCCAGGAGCTGAGTCAGCCACGCACCGGAGCGGCGACGCGGCCCAGTAAAGGCCGCCTCAGCGGGAACCGGGGTCGCCTGCCCGACTGGGGAGACTTCCACCGCGGCGGTTGTTTGATTGGTTGCGCTCATCGCTCGCTCCAGTCCTGCCCGTTCAGCACAGTTGCCACCCCGCGATGCTCTCAGTCTGGATCAGCCGGCGCGCACGCGGGGATCGAGTCGCACGTAGAGCAGGTCGACGACCAGGTTCGCGGCGAGCACCGCGAACGTTATCATCAGGAACAACCCTTGCATCAACGGGTAGTCGAGGTTGTTGACGGCGGTGAGCAACTGATACCCGAGTCCGGGGTAGGCGAAGACGATCTCGACGAGCAGATTGCCGCTGATGACGAAGCCGAGCGCCATCCCGAATGCGGTGAGGTTGGGGAGCAGGGCGTTCCGTGCGGCGTAGTTGAACATCACCCGGCGCTGCGAGAGCCCCTTGGCCTCGGCCATCGTCACGTAATCCTCTGCCAATGTCGAGATCATCGTATTGCGCATCCCGAGCATCCAGCCACCGATGGCGACGACGATACTGGTGGCGGCCGGCAGCACGAGGTGGTAGAGGACGCTGCGGATGAACTCCCACGACCATGCGGGCGCCAGCCCGTCGGTGTAGGCGTGCCGCAGCGGAAACCAACCCCACTCGAAGCTGAGGAAGAAGAGGGCGACACTGGCCAGAAAAAAGAAGGGGAACGATCCGACAAACATCAGCAGCGGCGGCAGCACCGAATCGACGAATCCATTGCGCTTCCAGGCCCCCATCACACCCAGGATGTTGCCGATCAGCACGCTCAGGACCAGCGAGACACCCACGAGGACGATAGTCCAGACGAAACCTGAACGCACGACATCGAAAACGGCGGTCGGGAAGTAGGAGATCGAGACACCGAAATCGCCCCGGAAGATGTTGACCAGGTAGGCGCCATACTGCTGCCAGAGTGGGTCATCGGAGACGCCATATGCCTCCCGCATGGTTTGGATTTGCTCGGCCTGGATCCTCCCTTGCATCCGCGCGAACAGTGCCGTCGCCGGGTCTCCGGGCATGAATCGTGGCAGGAAGAAGTTGAGCGTCAACGAGGCCCAGGCTGCCACCAGGTAAAAACCGAGTCTGCGGAGAATGAAGTTCATACACCCACCTCGCGCCCAGCCCCAGCGCTCACCGTGTCACTCCCCGTCCCGCGGCCATCACCCGACCCCTCTCTCCCAATGCTGAGAGAGGGGTCACCCCAGCGCCGCTGTGAGGACCATGCAGCCCTTACAGCCAGCTGAACCTACTGCGCCGCCTTTGGTTTGATTTCCATCATCACCAAGATGCTTTCGGGAGCATAGCAGGAAAGGATCGCATACGGATTCTCGTCACTCGGGAATCCCTCGAAGCGCAAGGTACTGAACTCGCCCCATTGTGGGCCGGGGAAGAGCGGCACCGCCGGTGCGTGTTGCTCGTACAGCAGCTGGAGCTGGTTGGCGATCTGCTGCTGCTGCGCGGTGTCCGATGTCGCCGCGAAGTCGGCGAGAAGCTGGTCCGCCTCCGGCACCGAAAAACGGTGCCAGTTCAGTGCGGAAATGGTCCCGATCGGCTCCTTCGTTTGCGAGGACATCACGCCCCGGAAGAAGTTGAACGGTGTCGCGCCGGACTCGCTCCCGCCGATGGACATGGTGAAGTTGCCCTTTTGCAACTGGTCGAACCAGGTCGCGTACTCGTACGGCTGGACCGTCACCGTGATGCCGACGTCGGCCAGGTTCCGCGACATGATCTCGCAGGCCTGTACCCAGTCCGACCAGCCGGTCACCACGTTGAGCTGGTACTCCATCGGTGTGCCATCGGGCAGTTGCCGCACATCGCCGCTGCGCGTCAGGCCGGCGCCATCGAGCAGCACGTTCGCCTGGTCCGCCACGTTGGTCACCCACTCGGCGTCAGCGGCCTCGGCATTCTTCCAGTTCGGGTAGGCCTCGCTGAGGCCGGTGCTGTCCGACGGGTTGGTGTAATCGTACATGGCAATCGTCGTGATCTGTTCACGGTTGATCGCCATGCTGACCGCCTTGCGGACATCGGCGTTGTCGAACGGCGGTGTCATCGTGTTGAGATAGAGGTGAACTGTCGCGCCGGTCGGCGGGAACCAGTAGTGGTTGTTCTCCGGGTCGCGCGCGACGAACGTCGCCTCGATGTCGGGGATGAAGTTGCTCGCCCAGTCAATCTCCCCGTTGAGCGTGGCCAGGTTTGCCGCGTCGTTGGTCGGAAAGGCGGGGAAACGGAACCCCTCGAAGGCCGGCTTTCCTTCCTGCCAGTATGTCGGGTTCTTGTGGACTTCATAGTACTGGTCCTGGAAGACCGGTACGGGACCGAACGGCCCACTGCCAATGGGGGTGGCATTCGGTTCGTTCACGGGATCGGCGACTGTCGACCAGATGTGCTCCGGGACGATGTTCTGAGTGCCGATGTCATAGAGTCCTACAGTGTAGACCTCACTGAAGGTGACCGCGACGGTCGTGTCGTTCGTTGCCTCGACTTTCGAGACGACGTCCAACGCGGTGCGGGATGCTCCGAGCAGGGCGGTATTCTGCTTCATCAGGTTGAGCGTGTACGCGACATCGCGGGCCGTGAACGGCTTGCCGTCGTGCCACGTCACATTCGGTCGCGTCGTGAACGTCAATGTCAGGTTGTCGGCACTGAATGCCCACTCTGTCGCCAACCAGGGCACGATCTCGCCCGAGATCGTGTTATAGACAAAGAGTGGCTCGTAAATACCATTTGTGGTCGGCCATCGCGGGTCAGGCGAGAACGGGTTGAAGTTGCGCGTCCACGTTGCGACCTGTTCGGTTGCGACGGTCACCAATCCGCTCGTATCTCCCTGTGCAGCAGCCGCCACGTGTGCGGACCTACCGACCACCGCGCCAACCGCCGAGGCCGAAATACCGAGCGCGGCGGCGCGCTGCATCAGCTGGCGGCGCGTCAGCCGACCAGCCTGAAATGCCACGACCAGATCCTGCAATGCTTGTCGGGTCATCGTTTCGAAACCTCCCTGATATGGTGCTATCGCGTCGCCTCTACCTGGCGGCGGAGACATGTTTCATCCGCCAGGCGAACTGTAGGCGACGAGTTCCGCAACGCGCGAACTCTGGGTAACGAGCGCTTCACCTCGCTTTCCTTCCGTCGTTGACTCCACCATTCGGGCGTTGACAAAACCGCACCCGCAGGAGCCGCGCAAAACCAATCGTGTGGGGAGCCACTCGTGTACCGGCGGGCGCGCCGGGTCGGCGATCATTGAGGCGAGTATTGCCACCGCTCGACTACCGAGATCGCTGGCGGGCTGTCGCACCGTGGAGAGATCGAGCTGGGCGGCCCGCCCCTCCTCGATGTCGTCGAACCCCATCACCGCGACGTCGTCCGGGACGCGCAAATCAAGGGCGCGCGCCGCCTGGAGCACCCCGATCGCCATCGCGTCGCTGGCGGCGAAAAAAGCGTCTGGACGGGGTGACGCACGGAAAAGGTCGAGCGCGGCGACGTAGGCGCTCCGTTGGGAAAACGGAAGGTGGCGCACGGGGATATGGGCACCATCCAAACCGGCAGCCGCCACCGCATCGCGGAAACCATCGAGCCGATCCTCGGCACCGATGACCACCTCCGGCCCGGCGAGCATGGCCGGGCGGCGATAGCCGTGCCCAAGCAGGTGGCTGACCGCCTCAGCCGCGGCGCGGCGATTGTCGATATCGACGAAGCTCCAGTTTTCGCGGTCTGACCGGCCGATAAGCACGAACGGAAACCGTTCAGCGTGGAGCCGCTCAGCGAGCGGGTTGTCAAACGTACTGGAGGCAAGCACAACGCCATCCAGATGGCGACCGTGGATGACCCGGCCGAAGAGGCCCGTCGCGTTGGCGTCATCGAGTGAGCGATCCATGAGGAGCATCATGCTCAGGTCGGCATCGTCGCAGGCACCGAGGGCGCCCTTAATGACGACCGGGAACCAGGGATCGTCGAAGCTCTCGATCACCACTTGGGGGATGACGAGCCCGACGATCCGCGTGCGGCGGGACGCGAGCCCGCGTGCGGATGCATTCGGATGATACGCGTGTTCTTTAATCACCAGCTGCACCCTCGCGCGCGCCGCGTCACTCACCCGGCGGTCACCATTGACGACACGCGAGACGGTCGAGCGAGAGACGCCGGCTAGGCGGGCGACATCTTCAAGATTCAAGGCCCATGCCACCTCGGGTTGAGTGACGGTACGATCACTCCCGCCGTACCGCCAAAGGGCAACCGAGTCCACGGATTACGAACGGTGCAACGCCAACGAGACGAGAATCACGCGCGCGGCCGAGCTTCTACTGCGTGTGGGAGCGCTCCCACAGGGATTTGCGAACGATAATGTAGATGTTGAGGCAATGTCAAATCGACTTCCTGATCGCTTATTGCCCAGCCCTGCACGGTCCTCGCGCCCGACTTGGCTACTGGACACCCAAATAGGCCCCTTTCGTGCTACCGTTTTCGAGTACAAGACGGGACGGCCCTCACATGGTGATGAATACTGATTCTGTTGACGATGCCAGGGTGGTTAAGACGAATCGGCGCGCCATTGAATCGTTCGTCGTCGACAATTCGGATCTGGAGACACTTGAGGCGCTGATTGACCGCTTCAATGTATTCGAGGCAGTTGGAGTCGCGCGACAAGAACTACGTCACTCCGATTTTCTGGCGTTTCTGCTCGACCCACGTCAGAATCACCGGTTGGGCGACTCCTTCGTCAAGCGGTTCCTGCAAAAGATCCTCGTCGCTGCCGGTCACCTCGGACAGCCGATCAGCCCCGTTCATCTCGACATATGGGACCTTGGTCGGCTATCTATCCGCCGTGAGTGGCGGAACATCGACCTCCTCCTTGTCGACTCAGTGAACCGCTTTGCCATCCTCATCGAGAACAAGATCGGAAGTAGTGAACACTCTGATCAACTCGGCAGGTACTTGCGTTTGGTTCGTGACGAATATCCGCCACCGTGGCAACTCCTGGCCGTGTACCTGACTCCAGAGGGTGACGCCCCGTCCGAGGCAGAATTTGTGCCCGCCGACTATGGCACTGTCGCCGAGGCGGTCGACGCGGTGGCTGAGAATCGTCGAGCGACCCTCGACCCGGCGGTGTACATGCTGATGACGCACTACGCGAGCATGTTGAGGAGGCATGTCGTGACTGACTCGCAAATCGCTGACCTCTGCCGGAGCATTTACCTGCGTCATCAACGGGCGCTCGAACTCATCTTCGAGCACCGACCGGATCTGCTGTCGGATATTCGGTCCCTCCTCGTTGAACTCGTGGAGACAACAGCCGGCCTCGTGCTTGACCAATCAGCAAAACAGCAGATTCGCTTCGGCGCGCTTGTATGGGACGGCTTGCCACCCGGTGAAGGATGGACGCGAACTGGAAGGATCCTCTTGTTTCAATTCGACAACCGTGCCGAGAGTCTTGATCTGGGCCTCTGGATCGGACCGGGACCTTCCAAAGTACGATTAAGCTTGATTAGTGCAGCTCGCGCGCGTCAGCCTCCGTTCAAATTCACCCGAAAGGCTCTCGAGGCCGAGAAATGGTCCTCGATCTTCAAACGGAGCTTCCTAAAGCGAGAGGATAATGAATCGAAGTCTGTTGATGAGGTTGAGCAACAGATTAGGACTCAATGGTCTCAGTTCGTAAACAATCAGTTGCCGTTGATCATCGAGTCGATTCAACCCGACGCGCTCGGACTCGCCTCTAGCGGTGCA
>JACDBO010000266.1 GCA_013694885.1 Chloroflexia bacterium
TGATCGCTGTGGTCGAGGATGGCCGGATCGTCGACCGCGGCTCCCATGATCAGCTGCTCGCGCGAGGCGGTCGCTATCTTGACTTCTACCGTTTGCAACTGTCGGAATCACCGCCGTCTGCCGAGCATCCGGGCGACAACGTGGTCCCGATGAAGCGAGTCCCCGCATGACCTCATTGCTTCCCCCCGATCGCTTCCTGCCAGGGCTGGCGCCATCACTCGACGAGCGAGGCATGATGGACCTGGTTGCCGCTCACCTGCCCGACTGCCGGACCGGAGAGCTCGTGGTCCTCGGCTGCCAGCCTCGCTACCTCCGCTACAAGCCTGAGACACGTTGTCTGGTCCAATACGACCTCATCCTGCGGGACCGGGCCGGCACGACCCATGCGCTGAGCGCCCACATCAGCATATTCGCGGACGACCGGGGCCAGCGCCGCTGGAAGAGCGGCCGAATGGCGCGGCTCATTGAGCGAACATCACGCCGCCAGAGCGAGCCGCCTCACGTCCGCGCGGTCTACCTTGCTGACCTTCATGCCCTGCTCCAGATCTACCCCATCGACTACGATCTTCGGCGTCTCGAACGCGCGACAGATCCTCGGTACATGTCGAAAGTGTTCCGCGACTCGCTTCCCGCCAGCGGAGACGTCGTGGCGCCAACCCCGCCTGCGCTGCTTCGCTACAAACCCGAACGCAAGGCGCTCCTTCGCTTCGCCCTTCAGGGCGGTTCCTTCGACACGCTCTACGCCAAGCTCCACACCCACGACCGCGGCGCGCTTCTGCTCCGCGCCACCGAATCGCTCATTCAGGCGGGCGTGGCCACGCCGCGGGCGCTCATCCATGTCCCCCGGCTTCACCTCATCGGCCACGAGGAAGCCGCGGGAATCCAGCTGGCGTCACGACGAGGCAATCCCGATTTCACCGGATGGATGGTGCCGCTTGCGTTGGTCTTGACGCGGCTCCAGTCCATCCACGTGCCCAACTTACCCGAGCACCGCCTGGCCGATGAAGCCGCGACGATCGCGCGTACGACCCAGTGGCTCAGCCAGGTCGCACCGCACCTCGCATCTCGCCTGACCCGGCTCGGCGATCAGATCACATCGAGCCTCGCCGCCGCGCCGGAGCGCATGACCACGATTCACGGCGACTTCTACGACGATCAAGCTCTCGTTTCTGAGGCCGGAGTCGTCCTCATCGATCTCGACGAACTACGCCGCGGACACCCGCTCCTCGATATCGGCAACATGCTCGCCCATCTCACCTCCGGCCAGGCGCGCGGCGAGGACACCGGCGCGGCCCGCGAGGCGTTTCTCGCCGTGAACCAGCACCGTGATCACACCGCGGCGGACGTTGCCCTGTTCGAAGCCGCGGCGCTCGTGAAACTGGCGCCCGGCCCGTGTCGCCGGATCGAGCCGAACTGGCCCGAAAGCATCGAGCGGATCGTCCGTCTCGCGGAGATGCGCCTCGCCCAGAGTCAGCGGACCGTCGCCTGGTCGCCCGGCACTGGCGGGAACGAGGCAACGTCCGGCCCTGTGCGTGATCCAGCCCTACCCCAATTGCAGACCCTTCAGAACCCCATCCAAATGGCGGCGGAACTCGGCCGAATCGACGCTGGTCGACCCATATCGGTTCAGGCCATCGCGCTGATCCGTCACAAGCCGGGGCGTCGGGCGATTGTTCGGTACGACATCGGTCCCGACGGATGCGACGGTGGCCGCGCGGACCGACTCTACGCCAAGACATTTGCCAGCGAGCGTGGGGCACGCGTCTACCAGATCACCCGCGCCATTGCCACGGCGCAAGCATTCGGGCCGGATGTTGCGCTGCCCGAACCGGTCGCGTTTCTGCCGCACCTGAAGTTGCTCGTGCAGCGCGCGGTACCGGGCGAACCGGTCGGGGCCGCCTTGCTGGCCGGCGATCGTGCCCTGGCGTCCCGGATTGCCACATCGCTCCACCGGCTCCATACGTCCGGCCTCGATCTTGGCCGCGAGCACGACCTGGCGAAAGAGCTTTCGCCGCTCCCGGACAGCGCCGCGAGGATCGACGCCCAATGTCCAGAACTCAACGCGCTTGCGTCGTCGTGCCTGTCCCACGTCGATCAGGCCGGCACGCGGGATTGGCCGTGGCGTTGGCGACCGGTCCATCGAGACTTCTACGACGCTCAAATCCTGATCCACGACGGAACACTCGCCGTCCTCGACCTGGACGACGCCGCGATGTCCGAACCGGCGGTTGACGTCGCCAACTTCGCGGCTCACCTGCGTCTTCTGGGAGTCCGGAGATGGGGCAATGCCGCGGCGCTGTTCGCGGTCGAGCGCGCGGCTGCTGATCGCTACCGGACGCTCGATCCTGACCTCAACGCGGAGCTGCTCAGGTTCCTCACAGCAACGACACTCTTCCGCTTGGCTGGCATCCATGTTCAACGATCCAACGGTGCTCGTGTGGCCAGGTTGCTGCTCGAATCGTGTGATCGACTGCTTCGTGTATCCGAGATCCCCATTGCTGACAGGGTGTAGAGGCGGACGGCGGGAGCCCGCCGTCCACGAATTGACGCCAAACCGGGTTATCGACCTTCGCTCGATGGGCGGATGCCATCCACCCCTCCATCGGTCCTCGGCGCGGGTCGTGCGGTGGCGGTGTTGACACCGCCGCGGCCGCCTGACAGACTCCGGCGGCGCGCGGAGACAACGACGTGCGGAATTGTCTCCGCCTATCGTGCGGCGACGCCCCGGCCGAACGGCCCGGGTGCCGGGCCGCGAGGAGGATTGAAACTATGCGTTCATCGCAATCGCCGAAAACTGAATCCGCATTCGGTTCGGGCGCCGTCAGCCGGCGGCGCGTGCTGGCAGCGTCGCTGAAAACGTCGACCGCCGCTGCCCTCTCCTTGCCGCTCGCCAATCGCGTTGCCGCCCAGGCCACGCCCCAGGCGACCCCCGGCGCAACTCCCGGCGCAACGCCGGGCGCATCGGCGGGCGCGGTCGTCTCCAGCGTCGAGGGGGTCCCCACCGCCTACACGCAATACCCCGAACCGTTCACGACGGTGAGCGAGACCCCCGGCGGCGGCGGTGCGGTCCGCGTGCTGGCACTCTCCTACTCACCTCCCCCTACACCGAGGGAGGACAACCAGTACTGGCAGGAACTGGAGACCCGCCTCGGGGTGACGTGGGAAGCCGACCTCGTGCCGATCGACAGCTACGGCGAACGCATCTCGACCACCTTCGCCGGTGGTGACCTGCCGGACCTCTTTTATCTCCTGCCGAGCGCCACCCGGCCGGTGATCTACGAGGCGATCGAGCAGGGCGCCTTCGCCGACCTCACCGACATTCTCGGCTCCGATCAGATCAACGAGTTTCCCAACCTGGCCGCCTACCCGTCCTACCTCTGGGACGCGGTGCGGGTCAACGGCCGCATCTGGGGTGTCCCGAAACCGGTCCTGCGCAACAACGACCCCACCTACTACCGGCGCGACTGGGGCAATGCCCTCGGTTTCGAGACCCTCGCCGACAGCCAGATCGTCCACGACATGCTCGTCGCGATGTCGACCAACGATCCGGACGGCAACGGTGCCGCCGACACCTATGGCCTCGCCCCATTCGGCGGCGGCTGGGGCGCATTCATCATCAACCAGATGTTCGGAGTGCCCTACCTGTGGCGTCTGAACGACGACGGTACGCTGGCCAACGCCATCGAGACCGACGAGTACCGCCAGTCGCTGGAGTACATCGTGCGCCTCAATGCCGACGGCGCCTACCACCCGGATACCGTCAACCTCAACGTTACCCAGGCCGAGGAGCTGATGCTGGGCGGCCGCACCGGCATGGCGACCAACGGATTCGCGGCGATCTTCGGCAACGGTGGCTACCGGCAGGAGGTCAAGGCGGTCGTGCCGGCGGCCGATCTGCACCCGATCATCATGCCGGGCGCCACCGGTGGCAAAGGCATCACCTACCAGACGCCGGGGTTCTTCGGCTTCACGGCGATCTCCGCCCAGGCCGCCCAGGATGATGCGCGCCTGCGCGAGTTGCTGCGGGTGATGAACTACCTCGTCGCCCCCTTCGGCAGTGAGGAGAACACGTTCCTCAACTACGGCATCCCCGGCGTACACTCCGAGGAACTGCCCGACGGAGGCTTCGAACGCACCGAGCAGGGCACGGCCGACCGCAGCGCACTGGTCTACCCATTCCTGAGCGAGAATTACTTCTACTACTCCGGCCTGCCGGACGAGGCCACCTTCGCCCAGCAGTACAACGAGCAGATGGCGGCCGTCGCCGTCGCCAACCCGACCGCCGGTCTCTTCTCGCCGACCAACGGCGAGCAGGGCGCCGAGCTGACCCAGTACCTCGCTGACACCTACACCTCGATCGTCACCGGCCGCGAACCGATCACGGCGCTGGACACGATGATCAGCGAGTGGAAGAGCCGTGGCGGCGACCAGATCCGCCAGGAGTACCAGGACGCCATCGCCCAACGCGAGTCGAGCTAGGAGCCCTCGCCCCAACGAAGGACTCAGGACTCAGGACTGAGTTGGACCCCTCTCCCAGAATTGGGAGCGTCTCCTCCCCCGAGTCGGGGGAGGTCGGGAGGGGGTAGTGGCCCGCCAGCGCCGGGGTGAGGGCCCGTCCGCGGAGAAATCCCATGCCGCCCAACCCTGACATCCGCGCCTACGCCGCCGGTGACGAGGCGGGGGTACTCGCCGTCTGGAACGAGGCGATGTGGGCGGACCCGATCACGGCCACCGCCTGGCGGTCGCGCTATCTGCTCGACCCGAACTTCGCGGCGCACGACTGCCCGGTTGCGGTCGACCCTGTGACCGGGCAGGTCGTCGGTTTCGCGCTCGGGTTCACGGAACCAGCGTCGCCGGGCGAGACGTGGGTCGTCGCCTTCGGGGTGGCCGCGTCGCACCGCCGGCAAGGCATCGGCGCCGCGCTGATGACGTGGCTGGAGGCAAGGTGGCGAGCGGCCGGTATCGCCCGCATCCAATTCGGACCGTACATCCCCGGTTATGTGACACCCGGCATCGACGTCGCCGACTACGCCGACGCGGTGCGGTTCCTGCACGCCATCGGCGCCACGGAGCTCTCCCGCCCGCTCAGCATGAAGGTGTCCCTGACCGGCTACCGTGCCGCCCCGATCACCGGAGAACAGGAAGCGGCGTTGGCCCGCGCCGGAGTCATCGTGCGACCGGCCGCGCCCACCGACATCCTGCCGCTGCTGCAATTTCTGGATACGCATTTCTCAGCCTGGGGCGACGACGCGCGGCCCGTCCTGCGCGATCTCTTCGCCGGCGACCCGCGCCCGGTCACGATGTTCGTGGCCGAAGACGCCGAGGACAACGGCGCGATCATCGGCTACGCCCAGACCCGCAATGAGCGCTTCGGCCCGTTCGGCGTGGATGAGGCTTATCGGGGACGCGGCGTCGGCGCGGTCCTGCTGTCGAAGACGCTCCTCGCCATGCGCGCCAACGGGTTCCACTGCGCCTGGTTCCTCTGGACCAGCGACCGCGCCGCCAGGCTCTACCAGCAGCACGGCTTCGCGGAGGTCCGCCGCTTCGCCCTGATGGCCAAGACCATCGACCACGACGGGTCACCACCCGAGGAGTCAGTCTCGTGAGCAATCAGCGACCGGACGCGCCGGGGATCATGGTCATCGGCGCCCACGCCGCCGACGCCGAGCTGATGGGCGGCGCCGCGGTCCTCGCCCACCAGCGACAGGGCTGGCGCTCGGTGCTGGTCCACCTCACGCTCGGCGAGAAGGGCAGCAAGACCCTCAGCGCCGACGAGTACGCGGCGGTCAAGCGCGAGGAAGCCGCCCGCGCGGCCGAGATGCTCGGTTCAGACCTGGAGATCCTGCCCTGGCTGGACGGCGAGTTGCCGGTCAACGACGAGGTCCAGTGGGCGATCGCCGACCTGATCCGCAAGCACAAGCCGGACGTGATCCTGACCCATTGGAAGGGCAGCATCCACACCGACCACACCAACTGCCACGAGAACGTGCTGGCCTCCCTCTTCTTCGCGGGCCTCAAGACATTCGTCCGCGAGTACCCGAACCACTACCCCCGCGCGATCTACTTCGCCGAGAACTGGGAGGACCAGGAAGACTTCGTCTCCGAGGTCTACCTCGACACCGCCGCCGACTGGGACACCTACGCCAAAGCCGCCGCCTGCTACACCCTGATCAGCGGCCCTGACCCCCCGTTCCGCTATCTCCAGTGGTACGACGGCACCAGCCGCGCCCGCGGCGCCGAGCGCCACCTCGACCGCGCCGTCGCCCTGATGCCCCACCGCTCGTACTACTCGCGCCGTCGCCTGCTGCCTTCACTGGCGTGATGGAGGGCCGAGGACTGAGGACAGTCGAGAGTTCAGTGCGGAACGACATTCCCCTCTGCCCTCTATCCTCTATCCTCTATCCTCTTCGTTACCCCTTGATTGCGCCGGTCAGCACACCCCGCGTGAAATACTTCTGCAGGAAGGGGTAGACGATCAGGATCGGCACCGTCGCGACGGCGACGATGGCCATCTGCAACGTCTTGGCCGGCGGTAGCGGCTGGTTCGACGCCGTGTCAGCCGCATTGGCGAGGTCGCTGCCCTGCAGCACGTACTGGCGCAGCACCAGCTGGATCGGCCACTTCGTCGAGTCCTGGAGATAGAGGATCGCGTTGAAAAAGCTGTTCCAGATGGCGACGGCGTAGAAGAGGGCGACGACGGCCAGTACCGCCTTGGAGAGCGGCAGCGCGATGTTCCAGAAGACGCGCCACTCGCTCGCCCCGTCGATCCGCGCCGAGTCGATCAGCTCCTGCGGCAGGTTCATAAAGAACTGCCGCACGATGACCAGGTTGAACGAGCTGATCAGCCCGGGCACGATCAGCGCCGCGTAGTTGTTGAGCAGCCCCAGCTCCTTGATCAGCAGATAGCTGGGGATGATCCCCGGCGCGATCAGCAACGCCCCGAGCACCACGAAGAGCAGCGCGCGGGAACCGGGCACGCCGGGCCGGGAGAGTCCCCAGGCCATCGTCGTCGTGAAGATCATCTGCGCCAGCGTCCCGAACAGCGTCAGGCCGATGCTCACCTGGAGCGCCCGGACCACGATCCCGCCGTTGAAGATCGCCTCGTAGGCAGCCAGCGTCGGGCTGCGCGGGAAGAGGATCAGCCCGCCACCGAGGACGTCCTTGTAGGAGGAGAACGAGACCGCGAAGACGTGCAGGAACGGCAAGAGCATCATCAGGACGATCACGGCCAGCACGACCGACTTGAGCACCGTCAGCCAGACCGGCGTCTCCTCCATCCACGGCGGGCGCGACGACGGGCGGCGGCGACGCGGCGCGGCATCGGCGAAGACGGCGGGGTCAGGACGCGGGTTGGTCGTTTCTGCCGTGGCCATCAGAAGATCCCCTCGTCGAAGAAGCGCTTGGCCAGCCAGTTTGCGGCGAAGATCATCACCGCGCCGAAGATCGCCCGGACCAGACCGACCGCCGCCGCGAAACTCCAGTCGCCATTGACGACGCCCCGGAAGTAGACGAAGGTGTCGAGCACCTCCGCCGCCTCGGCGCCGACGCCGCGCTGCAGGAAGTACTGCTCGAAGCCGACGGTCAGCATCGACCCCAGCCGCAGGATCAGCAGCAGCACGATCACCGAGCGGATCCCAGGCAGCGTGATGTTGATGAGGCGCCGCCAGCCACCGGCGCCATCGATCACGGCGGCCTCGTACAACTGGGCGTCGATCTTCGTCAGGGCGGCGAGGAAGATGATCGTCCCCCAGCCGGCATCCTTCCAGATCGTCTGCAACACCACCAGCGGCTTGAAGATGTCCGGGTTGTTCATGATGTTGACCGGCTCGAAGCCACGGTTGAGCAAAATCTGGTTGAGGAAGCCGTCACCCCCGAAGAGCTGCTGCCAGATCGCGATCACGATCACCCAGCTCAGAAAGTGAGGTAAGTAGACGACGCTCTGAATACCCCGTTTGACGCGCTCGTTGATCAGGCTGTTCAGCAGCAGGGCCAATGCCAGCGGCGCGGGGAAGGCGAAGAGCAGCTGGAGCCCCTCGATGATCAGCGTGTTCCGAAGGGCCACCTCGAAAGCGGGGTCGGTCAGGATGTCCCGGAAGTTCTGAAGCCCCACCCAAGGACTCTCCCGGATGCCGATAAAGATGCTGTAGTCCTTGAAGGCGATGACGTTGCCCAGGATCGGTAAGTAGTGGAAGACGACGTACCAGAGGAACCCCGGCAGGATGAAGAGATAGACCGCCCGGTTCATCCAAATCCGCCGCCAGACCGACGACCTCGTCGGGCGCGGCGTCGCTGGCAACCGGGCAGGCGAAGTCACAGACGCCACGTTCGATCCTTTCCGGGTCGCCGCTGGCCTCACCAGTCGCGGGAGCAGGCCCGGCAGTGGCCCGTCCTTACAATCTTGCCTTCCCCTATCCTACGCGACATGGGGCCTCATGCGCGCTTGTCGCACATGGAGCAACGACGCGGCTGTAGGGGCGCACGGCGTGCGCCCGTCGCCCGCGGTCTGACACCGGCAGGTTTTCGACTTTATGTCGATGGGCGGATGCCATCCGCCCCTACCAACGCTTTCACTGCGGCAGTGGTCGTCAAGTCGAATGCGGAGCGACATCGCTCGTGTACGCTTGCGGCAGCGGTACCGTCGAGTCGGACGGCATTGTGAGCAGATATCGAACCACACACGAGGATCCGACGATGGAACTGCGGCTAGATGGGAAGGTTGCCCTGGTCACCGGGTCGGACAGCGGGATCGGGCGCGGCATTGCCGAGCTCTTCGCCAGCAGCGGCGCCGATGTGGCCGTCAACTACCACACCGACGAAGCGGGCGCTAAGGGGACTGCCGCGTTGATTGAAGCGGCTGGCCGCCGGGCAATCGTCGTCCAAGCCGATGTCGGGGCGCCGGAGCAGGTCGAGCGCCTCTTCGGCGAGATCGACCGGGCGTTCGCCCGGCTCGACATCCTCGTCAACAACGCCGGTATCGGCCTGAGCGGTCTCGTCCACGAACTCGATTTCGCGGACTGGGAACGCGTACTGCGCACCAACCTGTACGGCCCGTTCCTCTGCGCGCAACAGGCGGCGCGGCGGATGCTGGCGCATGGGGGTGGCGGGCGGATCCTGAACATCACTTCGGTCCACGAGGAAGCCTGCTTCGCCGGCGGCGCCGCCTACAACGCCTCGAAGGCGGGGCTGCGCAACCTGACGCGGACCCAGGCCGCCGAGCTGGCCGAGCACGGCATCACCGTCAACGCCATCGCCCCAGGGATGATCCTCACCCCGATGAACGGGCGAGCCCTGGCCGACGCGGAGTACCGCGCCCACGCCGCCGCCCAGATCCCCCTGCGCCGCCCCGGCGTCCCCGCCGACATCGCCCACATGGCCCTCTTCCTCGCCTCCGACGCCGCCAGCTACTGCACCGGTGCCACCTACTACGTCGACGGCGGCTGGATGCTGACCCTGCCGGAGGTGTGAGGCTGGAGGGCCGAGCCGGTATCGTCGTAGGGGCAGTGCCCTGTGCCTGCCCATCGACCGAAGGTCGATAATCTCGTTGTGTGCAGGATTGGTGTCGCTGACACGCAAGGAGTCGCACAGAGAACGTGTGGTTACCGTAAAGCATTGAGGTGCTGCTCATGCCCACCTATCGTGACATCCTCGAACAAGCGCGACGGCAGATCCGGGAAGTCGATGTCCCCGGCGCCCGTGACCTGATCGACCGCGGCGCGGCGGCGCTCGATGTCCGCGAGCAGGACGAGATCGAGCAGGGCGCACTCCCGGCGGCGGTCCATATCCCCCGCGGGTACCTCGAACTGCGGGTCGAGGATGTGCTCCCGGACAAGGACCAGCCGGTCGTCGTCTACTGCGCGGGCGGCACGCGCTCTGTCTTTGCCGCCAAATCACTGCGCGAGCTGGGCTACACCGAGGTCGTCTCCCTCGCCGGCGGATTCACCGCCTGGTCGGGGGAAGGCGCGCCGTGGTCCGTGCCGCGCACGCTGAGCGCCGACCAGCGCCGCCGCTACAGCCGTCACCTGCTGATCCCCGAGGTCGGCGAGCGCGGGCAACAGGCATTGCTCGACGCCAGCGTCCTGCTCGTCGGCGCCGGCGGACTCGGTTCGCCGGCCGCGCTCTACCTCGCCGCCGCCGGGGTCGGCACCATCGGTGTGGTCGACGCCGACAC
>JACDBO010000343.1 GCA_013694885.1 Chloroflexia bacterium
GTCGGCGAGCTGCTGGTCGAACGCTTCGGTCTCGACACGGCGCCGGTCCCGCAAGGCGACATCCCGGCCTACGACGAGGCGCTCTTCATCCAACCCGTGGCGGTCCCCGAGGCGGCTGCCGCGCCGCCTCCGGTGGACGGGGCCGCGAAGTCGGTCGTGATCTCCCTCAACCAACAGGCCCTCTGGGTCTACGAGGGTGGCGAGATCATCCGCAGCACCTACGTTAGCACCGGCACGGAGAAGTTCAAGACCCCGCCGGGGCTCTTCTCCATCAACACCAAAGTCGAGATGCAGGACATGGAGGGAGTGATCGGCGGCGAGTCCTACGACGTCGAGAAGGTACCGGACGTGATGTACTTCACGAACCGCGGCCACGCCATCCACGGCGCCTACTGGCACGACAACTTCGGCAACCCGATGAGCCACGGCTGCGTCAACCTGCCGCTGGAATTTGCAGAGTGGCTGTACGCCTGGGCGCCGGTCGGCACTCCGGTCCTGATCGTGGCCTAGCGGCGAACCGAGAACTCAGGACTCAGCGGTTGCGGACGCGGAGGTTTTTCCCTAACATCGTCGCAGGTGAATGCTGAAAACGTAGGGATTCGCTGAGACCTGAGTTCTGAGTCGGAGCGTTGAATGGTCGAGATCGCTGCACCCAAATCTGGGCCCCACAGCTGTGTGGTCCATCCCGAACTCAAGGGCGCCGAACCCGACCTCGAAGGCAAGTACGGGCGGATGTTCTCGCGCCTCCCGGCCTGCCAGGTCGATCTGGAGGGCGCGGTCGGCCTCGGTGTCGCGGCGTCGCGCATGGACGCCACCCTGCCGATCGTCGACCGGGCGCTGGAGAACCCCCGCATCCCGGCCGGCTTCGCCATCCTCGGCCAATACATCGCCCACGACATCACCGCCGACCGCTCGCTGCTGGCGCAACACGCCGAGAACGGGGAGCTGCGCAATTTCCGGTCGCCAACCCTGGATCTCGAATGCCTCTATGGGGATGGGCCGGTCGGCAACCCCTACCTCTTCGACGCCCGCGACCCGGACAAGATGCTGCTCGGCGTCGACCCCACCGGCGAACCCGTG
This sequence comes from Chloroflexia bacterium, assembly GCA_013694885.1. Classification (GTDB taxonomy): domain Bacteria; phylum Chloroflexota; class Chloroflexia; order Thermomicrobiales; family UBA6265; genus JACDBO01. Next base: position 1,081 of record JACDBO010000343.1, read on the forward strand.
GCCGACCTGCCGCGCAACCAGCAAGGGGTCGCCCTGGTCGGGGACCCGCGCAACGACGTCCACCTGCTCATCAGCCAGCTTCACCTCGCCTTCCTCCGGTTCCACAACCGGGTCGTCGACTTCGTCCGCGAACGGGGCACGCCCGTCGACGCGGTCTTCGAAGAGGCGCGTCGCCTCGTGCGCTGGCACTATGAGTGGATCGTGGCGCATGAGTTCCTGCCGCTTTCGGCCGGTGACGAGCTCGTCGCGGACATCCTGGCGAACGGCCGCCGCTTCTACGACCCCGGCACCCACCCGGCCATCCCGGTCGAGTTCTCCGACGCCGCCTACCGCTTCGGGCACGCCCAGATCAACCCGGTCTACCGCCTCAACGATCAGATCGGCGAGCTGACCATTTTCCCCGACCTCCTCGGTGGGCGCCCCGTGCCGCGGGAGCGCGCCATCGACTGGTCGTTGTTCTTCGCGATCCCCGGCGCGCGACCGCCGACCCCGAGCCGGAAGATCGTCGCCAGCCTGACCCACGCCCTGATCGACCTACCCGACCAGATCGTCGGCCACACCGAGGTGCCGCACCACCACTCCCTGGCCTCGCGCGACCTCCAGCGCGGCGCCGCCCTCGGCCTGCCCTCCGGCGAGACGATCGCCCGCGAGATGGGCGTCGCGCCGCTCGATGTCGAGGAGTGCGGGTTGCCGGAGGGTTTCCCGCACGAGACACCGCTCTGGTACTACATCCTCAAGGAAGCCGAGGTCCGCGCCGACGGCACCCACCTCGGTCCCGTCGGCGGCCGGATCGTCGCCGAAGTCCTCCTCGGCCTCCTCGACGCCGACGCCAATTCCTACCGCAACGCAGTCCCCCGCTGGCAACCCGAGCTGCCCACCGCCAGCGGAGCACCAACCGGCGACTTCACCATGGCCGACCTGCTCGTCTTCGCCGGCGCGGTGTAGCCGCCCACACGGTCACGCGTGAGGGTTTGCCGAGGGTGGCGCTCGGAGCGCAACGGCGGGTCAGCGGTGCGGCCCCAGCGCGTGGTCATCGAACTGGCGGAGGACTGTTTCACGACTCGACAATCCGGAGCGGTGCACGTTGGGATTCGAGAGAGCGCGCGGAAATTGCGTGCGCCACCGCACGCGGGCGAACGTCGTTCATCAGCAAGTGATTGATACCTATCCACACTGGCATGTAGCTACCACGTCCTGAACTCACGCTCAAACCGAGTTCAGCACCAGTGCCGGTGCCGAGTGTTCCGCCGGTGATCGAAGCAGCGTAATAGTATTGTTGAGCACCACGATGCTCGACGATCGCGACGAGATGATCCAGGCGGACCTCCAGCCCGAGCTCTTCGTGAGCTTCCCGGCGAGCGGCTTCCTCCACCATCTCCCCATATTCAACACCACCGCCAGGAAAAACATAGTCCGCACTATCGGGGTGAACACGCCGGATGAGCGCGACTCGCTCCTCCAGGATCAGAATCACCGCGCCGCGGAGCCTCACGTTCCGTTCTCCACCCTATCTCTGGGCCACCTCGTTGGCGTGCCGGGGACGCATAAATCATCAGGCCGGGCGCCGGCAGCGGAAGAGCCCGCTCGCTTTCGTCACGCGGAACGCACCGTCGCGGGCGATGATCGTCTCAAGCTCGTCACGCAGCGCCGCAATGCGCTTGGCATCCAGCGACGCCGCGACGGGCGTGGATAACAGGTAGGCGACGACCGGCTCGACTTCGGTGATCTCCAGCGCGTTGGGGAAGTCCTCGCGCGTGACGTCCGCGAACCACGGCTGCAGTTGAGCCGCCCCGTTTGCGAGGCCGAACCGGGCGGCGGCATCGTCCAGCGCCGTGCCCGGTGCGAACCGGGCCGCCAATTCGTCCAGTTCGCGCAGGTTATCTCGCCCGGCCGTCGCCGCCATCAGCAGACCACCGGGGCTCAACACCCGTCCGATCTCGGCCAGGGCACGGGCGCGGTCCGGAACGTGGTAGAGCATGTGGTTGGCGACGATCGCATCGAACGTCGCGGCGGGAAACGGGAGCGCCTGCGCATCGGCGACACACGAGGCCGGCGCGAACCCGGCCTCCGCGAGTCGCCCGCGCGTCTCCCGCAACATCCCGCGCGAGAGGTCCGACAGGACGACGCGCCATCCGGCGGGGATCCGCGCCCGGTTCTCCAGCCACAGCGCCCCGGTGCCACAACCCAGTTCGAGGATGCACGACCCATCCGGCACGGCGAGGCGGTCCAAGACCCACTGAAACCAATTGGTGCGATTGGTGCTGAACCGCCGGTGCAGATCCACCCGCGCTGAGAGATTGCCGCCGTCGCGATACTGCTCGCTCCGCAGATACGAGGGGGCGTCAAAGCGCATCGAACCTCTCTCGCCCTTCGTCCTTTGTCAATACGCCGGCACGTAGTTCGGGTCGACGGGGCGGATGCCGCCCTCCGGCGGGGTGAAGCCGCGCGCGGTCAGGTGGTTGACGACCTGCTCGATGACGTCGTCCGGAGTCGAGGCGCCGGCGGTGAGCCCGACCGTGCCCACGCCGTCGAGCCAGGTGTCGGCGATCTCCTCCGGTCGCTCGATGTGGTAGGCGGCGACGCCCATCTGGTTGCCGACTTCGGCCAAGCGGGCGGTGTTGGAGCTCTTCTTGCCGCCGATGGCGAGGATCAAGTCGACCCGATCATGCTCGACCAGGCGCTTGAGGGCGTTCTGGCGCTCGCTGGTCGGTTCGCAGATCGTGTTACAGAGGCGGAACTCTCCTCCCTCGGGTACGACCATCGCTTGCAGCTCGCCAGCGAACTTCATCAGTTCGTCGATATTCTTGGTTGTCTGGCTGACGAGCGCCACCTTGCGCGGTGGGGAGATCGCCCCCTCGCCCGTGGCGCCGCGCCGCGCGTTCCAGGGTAAGTCGACGATTTTCTTGGCGGCGACCGCCTTGGTGGTATCCGCCCAAGCGAGTACACCGCGGACCTCCGGGTGGTACGCATCGCCGTAGACGACGAGGTAGTAGCCCTGCCGCACCAGCTTCTGGGCCAGGCGCTGCACTTTGGTGACGAGCGGACAGGTGGTGTCGATCAGTTCCATCCCATGCGCGGCGGCATCCCTGGCCAGGTGCGGCCCCATGCCGTGGGCGGTGATCGCCACGCGGCGGATACCGCGCGCCTCTGCCTCGGCGACCGACGGCGCGCCTTCGACTCCGCGCGTGCGTAGCCGCTCGACGACCTGCGGGTTGTGGATGATGTCGCCGATCGGCGCCACCCTACCGCGCGGGTCGGCCGCCTCCTCGATGATATCGAGAGCGCGCCGCACCCCCCAGCAGTAGCCGAGTTCCTCGGCGACGACAATGCGGCGTACTGCCGGCTGCGCGGCCGCGGTGGGTGCGATGTCCTTGACTGGAGCTGAAACCATGCGTGCTGTCCTGATCCTTGGTCCTTGAAGAGTAGGTGCCGTTCGTCGAAAAATCGGCTCGGCGCCACGATACCCCGCGCGAACTCCGGGGTGCCTGTCGACCTCCCGCAACCTGCCGTTTCCGCATGAATTATACCGCTCACACCGATTGGTCGTGGACAGACTTGGTGGCGCCACGCACCGACACCGTTCAGATGCGTTCGGAGAGGAGCTCCACAAGCTCGGCGAGCTCGCGCAGTTCGGCGTCCGGTGGCGGATGGTCGGGTGGGAAGGGAGTTCCCACGCGATTGAGCCAGACGGCGCGGACACCGGCGGCGACCGCGCCGGCGATGTCGAAGCCCGGGGCGTCGCCGACATAGACCGCCTCCGACGGCAGGCCACCGACCTTGTCGAGCGCCAGCGCGAAGATGCGCGGGTCGGGTTTCTCGATGCCGACCTCGCCGGAGATGAGCACCACATCGAGAAGCGGCGCGAGCGCCAGCCGCTCGATTTTCTCCCGCTGCACATCGGCGGGTCCGTTGGTGATGATACCGAGGCGGCGATCCGGTCGTTGGGCGCGGACCGTCCGCAGCACATCGGCGGCATCCGCGAAGAGATCGAGACCATGCAGCCGGTTGGCGCGGAACCAGGACTGGGCGCGGGCGATGGCCCGCTCGTCCTCCACGCCGTGGGCGCGCAGCAGATCCGGGAAATGAGCCTCGCCGTGTGGCGCCAGGGCGATAGAGCGCGCGATCAGGGCGTCTATGTCCGGCCGCTGCTCGAGCGGGATCGCCGCCAGTGCGTCCCGGAAGGCGATGGTGAGCCGGCGATGCCGCGCCCCGGCGTAGTCGCAGAGCGTGTCATCCAGATCGAAGAGGACGATCCGCGGCGATCGGGCGGTCGGAAGGTTAGACGCTGCCCGATCCTCACCCGAATCAGCACCTGCGGCCTCACTCACGCCACGACCCCACGACCCGCCACTCCCTGCCGATGCTCGCCAGCATCGATGATCTCCCGCAGCGCCCGCACCGTGCGCCAGAGGTCATGGAACGAGGTGGAGCACGCCACCGGCGCCAGGCGGACGACGTCGGGCGGGCGGAAGTCCGGGACGATCCCGCGCCGTTTCAGTGCGCGCGCGATCCGCGGACCCTCGGCGTGCTCGACAGCGACGTGGCCACCTCGCCGGGCGTGCTCGCGCAGGGTGCCGACGCGGTAGTCGTAGGGCGCCGCCGTCAGCCCGCTGGCTTCGAGCAGTTCGATCAGGTAGTCGGTGAGGGCCAGCGATTTGGCGCGGATGCGCTCGATCCCGGCCTCCTCGACGATCGCCAGCGCGCCGAGCAGCGGCGCGGCGGCCAGCACCGGGATGGTGCCGATCTGCCAGGCGCCTGCCCCCGGCGCACTCTCCCAAGTGTGGGCCATGTCGAACTGGCGCTCCTTGTGGTAGCCCCACCAACCGGCGAGACCGGGAGCGCGCCCGAAGTGGCGGCGGTTGACGTAGAGGCCGGCGACCGCACCCGGCCCGGCATTGAGGTACTTGTATGAGCACCAGAAGGCGAAGTCGACACCCCAGGCGTCGAGCTCATGCGGGATCGCGCCGGCGGAGTGGGCACAGTCGAACCCGATGGGGATGCCGCGCTCGTGTGCCGCCGCCGTCAGGCGCGGCAGGTCGAGCAGCTGCCCGGAGCGGTAGAGCACCGACGGCAGGAGCACCAGCGCGACCTCGTGAGTCATCGCAGCGATCAGGTCATCCTCGTCCAGCGTGCGCCCGTCGCGACTCGGAACCAGAACGAGGTCGCGCTCCGGATCACCGTCACGGAGGCCAAGCTGGCTGCCGAGGGCATAGACATCGGACGGAAAGTCGAGCGCCGTGGCAACGATCTTTCGCCGCGCTCCCTCCGGTCGATAGAAGGTGGCCACGAGGTTGTGGAGATTGACCGTCGTCGAGCCAGTGACGACGACCGCTTCCGGCTCCGCCCCAACCAGCGGTGCGACGCGAGCCCCGAGCGCCTCGCCCAGCGTGAACCAGGGCGGGTCCGCGCCGAGCCACCCCTCGATCCCGTGCCGCTTCCAGGCATCGAGCGCGCCGAGTAGCGCCGCCTCGGCATCCCGCGAGAGCAGGCCAAGCGAGTTCCCGTCGAGATAGACTGTGTCGGGCGGGACGTAGAAGCGGTCGCGAAACGCAGCCAGCGGGTCCTGAGCATCGAGCGAGCGGGCGTGGATCTCGCTCGTCATGTCGGGGGAATTCAAGGAGCTGGGCACGGGCTTCTCCTGAGAGCGAGGAAGCAACTGGCACGCCAGCCATCATCCGGGCGGCGATGCGGATTTTGACACAGTCCAGGACCTTTCGAGACTGGTATTGCCTTTGCGAGGCCAGGGTCTAGACTGGTTCGAAGCGGACTCAAGTTGCCAGATCCGCGGTCGACTGAGGTACGGGCTTATTTTCGATCCGATCGTCTGACGAATCCGAGCATCGCACACAAGATTTCGCGTGGCCACAGCGCCCTGATACCTTCCCGGAAAAGGACTATTCGATCAATATCCCGTCCAACGGAGCGAGATCCGCCAGCGAATCCTGGGCAGACTCAATCGGGCGGAAGTCCTGCCGACCTATGCTTATCCAGAAGTGGGGACTTGTTGGGGCGCGCGAACGGTGACTTACTCTCGCACGGATTACGGAGGACTGATGACTACAACAGCGTGGAGTCCTTCCGTCAACTCGCATGCCGACGACGGTTGGAGACAAACCGATCCCGAGGCCATCTCGGGCTTGACCGACTCTCCAGCGTTGAGCGAAGGTGAAGTCGCTCTCCCGCGGTGGAGCCCTGTGCTGGTGATTCGGTGCCGCAATCTCGGGATAGGTGGACCATGACCCTCTCTAGCCGCTTTGATGATGCTTTGATCTATGCCCGGCAACTCCACGCCACTCAGGTGCGCAAAGGCACGACCATTCCTTATTTCGCGCATCAGTTGGCGGTTACCTCGATCGCGCTTGAGCACGGCGGAGGAGAGGATGAATCAATCGCGGCCCTGCTCCACGACGCGATTGAGGATCAGGGTGGACCCGCCACGCGTGCGGAAATCCGTGACCGGTTTGGTGACAATGTCGTTGCCATCGTCGATGGATGTACGGACGCCGAGACAATCCCGAAGCCTCCCTGGCGAGAGCGCAAGGAGGATTACGTCGCGCATATCGCCGTGTCCTCCCCGGCGGTTCGTCTAGTTTCCGCTGCTGACAAGCTGCACAACGCGCGCTCGATACTCGCTGATTACCGACAACTAGGCGAAGCGCTCTGGAGCCGGTTCAACGGTGGGCGAGAAGGCACTCTCTGGTACTACAGAGCGTTGGTTGATGTGTTTCGCTCAGTTGAGTCCAGCCGATTAGTGGACGAGCTTGATCGGACGGTCAGTGAGCTGGAGCGACTGGTGACTCGAGAGAACGATGCTCACGTCGGAACGCCATATGAACTCTAAAAGGTTAGAGCTCATCGCGAAGCGGTCGCGGCAAACGATGTACCCGATCACAAGGTGCGAACCTTCCCTCGCGAGTACCTCACGTTGCTCTTGCAGACAGTAGCGGGGGCGACACCCGAATGTCCGAAGGTAGATGAATGTCAGAAGATAGTTCCGTAGCGCCGCCGGTATTCGCATTCCGAATCACCCTTCAATCCATCAAGGTGATGTGCCCCCAACGAGGTCGCCCAGAAGGAACAAGGAATCAGCGGCAGTGAGTCTGAAACGGCGAGCCGCGGCAGTTCGACCGCGGTGACATTCCAACAGGTGAGCCAATAAACTGCTGCGGGGTGAACGGCATCTGCTCTGCCGCTCGTCCGGTACAACAGGTTCTTTTCAACTCGTTGTTTGCCCGTTCCCCAGCCGCGGTCCCTTCTCGATCGGTTCGCGGAAAGAAATGACCGTCCGGATGTGTGGGCTTTGGACTCACTATTGGTCCTGTGGAGTTGGCGCCGGGATGCCGTCCAGGAATATGCGTACCGGGTTGGAGGCACCTTTGCGACCCTTTATCCTCCCCACGCTCTTGCCGATGACATCGAGTTCCGCGGCGGAGCGACCATCAAAACACCATCGGTTCCCGTCCGCTGGGCGCCACCGCTCGATGCGGTAGGCGCCACGAACGACGCCGTTCGATACGCCCAGAGCATAAAAGGCACGCTCCCGCGCTTCATTGCCAATGATCCAACTGCATCGAGTCGCCTGGTAGACATCCTCGGCGGTCGATGAGTCGTGCCGGAGCGATTTGTTGATCATAAAGATCACCGTCGGCTCGTCGATGGCCGGTATTGGCGCCCCGCCTTCTCCATACTCTCGCGAACGATCAGACATACAGTTCCTCCTAATCGCCGGTCCGTTCGTAGAGTTCCATTATCTCTGATCGCCGTGGGAACGACACGAAGTTGAGACGCTTCGTCCTGCAACGATGGGGTAGGGCCGCAGGGTACTGTGAAGATACGGTCAGGTACGGCATCATCGGGCGGACACCACTGCATCACAGGGATCGTACGCCTCGTGGTTATTCGCCAACGCGGTGAGCCATCGGGCAGTGGCGACTGAGGCGACGGAGGTCGGGATCGAAGTCACCCAACCACGATCGCCTGCGCGACACCCTGGGCGCTGACCATCCACCCCAAGCCCCCACACACCCGCCGCACGACTCAAAAGCCGCGAACCTCAGCAGGGGGACTGTGCCTCCCACCTCTTGATTAGGATGTACTAACCGGGTAGATTATGCGACTTTATCCCCGACACGCGAGGAGGAGGTCGCATCGTGAGCACGCCCGAATCTCCGGAACCGTTCGAACCTATTCCTTTCCAGGTCGTCCGCGAGCCGCGGCAACTCAAGGCGTTTACGGACCCCCTGCGTCTCCGCGCCCTCCGCCTGCTCAAGGAGCGGGCAGCGACCAACGGGCAGGTGGCCGCCGCGCTGGACGAGCCGCCAGCCAAGATCCTCCACCACATCCGGTTCCTGCTCGACGTGGGGCTGATCCGGTTGGTCGAGCAGCGCATCACCGGCGGCAACGTCGAGAAATACTATCGAGCCACCGCCCGCCTCTACGGCTTTCGCCCCGGCGAGGACGAGTCCGCTGGAGTTATCGGCCCCTTGCTGGAGGCGACCCTGCAGGAGGTGATGGCCAGCGAAACGACCTGGCCCGATCAGCCCAGGGAGTGGGAAGCGCGTCGGCTGCGGCTCCCTCCGGGGCGCCTGGCGGAGTTCGAGCAGCGTCTGCAGGAGCTGATCGGCGAGTTCTGGGGGGGACCCGATGCGGACGCCAACGACCCCGACGACCCCGACCGTTGGCACCTGCCCGACGAGGACCCGGACGCGCCGATCACGTGCTTCACCGTCGTCCTGTATCGCGCTCCCTCCGAGCCACCCGAGTCATGATTGGGCAGATGGCGACCGCCGGCGCGGACCGGCGCAACCGGCTCCCCCTGTTCGCCTTATTGGCCGCCAACGCGGTCTCGACGTTCGGGAACGCGCTGACGATTGTGGCGCTGCCGTGGTTCGTGCTGGCGACGACCGGCAGCGCAACCAAGACCGGTCTCACCGGCTTCTTCCTCTTGCTGCCGGGCTTGCTGGCCGGTGTCTTCGGTGGCGTCGTCGTCGACCGGCTCGGGTTCAAGCGGGCCAGCATCTTCGCCGACGCGGTGAGCGGGATCGGCGTGGCGCTGATCCCACTCCTGTACCACACCGTCGGACTCGCCTTCTGGCAACTCCTCGCGCTCGTCTTCCTCGGCGCGCTGCTCGACGTACCCGGGCTGACCGCCCGCCGCTCGCTGCTCCCCGAGTTGGCGACGCTGGCCGATGTGCGGCTGGAGCGGGTCAACGCCGCCTACGAGGCCAACAACCAACTCGCCTTCCTGCTCGGCCCACCGATCGCCGGTCTCCTGATCGCGACGATGGGGCCGACTAACGTCCTCTGGCTGGACGCCGCCACCTTCGCCGTCTCCGTCGTCGCCATCGCGGTCGCCGTTCCCGGCCTCGCGGGAGCGGTGGCGCCCGCCGCTGGCCGCTATCTGGCCGAGGTCATGAAGGGCCTGCGCTTCCTCCGGCAAGACCGGGTGCTGCTTGCGCTCGCGGCCGGCATCGGCGTGAGCAACTTCTTCGGCAGCCCGTTATTCGCCGTCATCCTGCCGGTCTATGGCCAGGAGATACTGGGCAGCGCGACGACGCTCGGGCTGCTGTTCGGGGTGACGGGCGCCGGCTCCCTCGTCGGCACGTTGGCCTACGGCGCGGTGGGATACAGGCTCCCCCGGCGACTCGTCTGGCTCGTCGGGTTCCTCGTCATGCCCCTCCAGATCTGGGTGCTCTTGCTCGAACCGTCCGTAGCGGTGCTGGCCACGGCGATGGCGATCAGTGGCGTGATGTTGGGGCCGATCAACCCGCTCGCCGTCACCGTCCGGCACGAGCGCATCCCGCCGGAGCTGCGCGGCCGCGTCTTCTCGACCTTCTCGGCAATCGCGCTGGCCGTCGCCCCGCTCGGCGTCCTCACCAGCGGCTATCTCATCGAGCGGCTCGGCTTCTTCGCCACCCTGCTGGTCTTCGCGCTCGGCGCGCAGCTCCTCGGCCCCGCGATGCTCTTCGTCCCCGCCCTCCACGACCTCGACCAAACCTTCCAAACCGACCACTCCGGGCGTCCTGCATAACGTCCGAGAGGACTCGCGCTCTGGGCCAAGACGCTATCATGCCCCGACGCGGAGCATCCACCAGCGAGTCAAGGAGCGCAACGTGAAGAATGACGAGGTGAAACAGGCACGCACGATCACGCGCCGCGAGACCTTCCAGCGAGGATTGACCCTTAGCGCGGGACTCGCGCTCGGCGCGGGCATTCGCCCCACCGCCGCCCAATCAACGCCCGTGGTGACGCCGGTCGCGGCTACGGACTTTGCCCGGCCCCAGGCGCTGATCGACGCGCCGACGCTGATGACCCTCGAGGGCGACCCGGCGCGAACCATGCTCGCGCTGATGCCGGCCGACGAGTTCGCCGCCGGGCACATTGCCGGCTCAGTGCAGGTCGACTGGCCGGCGATGGAGATCACGGACACCTCGGATGCGTCCGTGGCTCACTGGCGCGAGGCGATGACCCGGCTTCTCACTGGGCTCGGGGCGTCGACAGTTCGGGCCGTGGTGAGCTGCGACGGCGGCTCGCTCTTCGCGACGCGCCCGTGGTGGGTGTTGCACTACCTCGGACACACTACCGTCCACGTCCTCAACGGCGGCCTCCCCGCCTGGCGCGCCGCGGGCGGTGAGGCGGAGACCGGCGCCGTTGCCACGCCCACCGCCAGCCCGACCGCGACGCCGATCGCGAACCCGCTGGCTCCCGCGACACTTCGACCGGAGGCGCTGGCGCCCCTCGACGAGATCCGAACGAATCTCGACGACCCCAACGTCGTTCTCGTGGACGCACGCACACCGGAGGAGTACGCCGAGGGCCACATCCCCGGCGCCGTCAACGTCAACTACCCCCGCAACGCCCAGCCCGATCCGCCCCGTTTCTGGCGGCCACAAGACGAGCTGCGGGCGATCTACGCCGAGGTTGGGGTCACCCCGGACAAGCGGGTGATCCCCTACTGCACGACGGGCGTCCGCTCATCGGTGACGTTCTTCTCACTCCATCTCATCGGTTATGACAACGTAGGACTCTACACCGGCTCCTGGGCCGAGTGGAGCAGCCACCCCGACCTGCCGATCACGACCGGGAACGCGCCGTAGCGACGGGTGATGATCGCCACGCTGCGTCAGCGCGACTTCTTTCTGGCATGGGTCGGTGGGCTGGTGTCCATGATGGGCGACTGGGTGATGTACATTGCCCTCCCCATCTACGTCTACCAGCTCACCGACTCGGCCCTGGCGACGAGCGGCATGTTTGTCGCCGCACTCCTGCCGGCGCTCCTGATCGGATCCGTCGCCGGAGTCTTCGTCGACCGGTGGGACCGCAAGCAGACGATGATTGTCGCCAACCTGCTGTTGGCACTCACGCTGCTGCCGCTGCTGGCCGTCCGCTCCGCGGATGGGGTCTGGGTGGTCTACGCGGTCGGCTTCGCGCAATCGACGATCAGCCAGTTCTCTCGGCCGGCCGAGGGCGCGTTGCTGCCGCGGCTGGTCAGCGCGGAGCATCTGCTCACCGCCAACTCACTCAACTCCCTCAACAACAACCTGGCACGGCTCCTCGGTCCGGCCGTGGGTGGAACCGTGATGGGGCAGTTCGGACTCTCCGCCGTCGTCCTCGTCGACGCCGTCAGTTTCCTCTTTGCCGCCGGTATGATCGCGCTCATCACCGCGTCAGGACGGGTGACGATAACCGGTGTCGCCGTCATCGGCGATACCGAGCGCGCGTGGCGCCGCGTCCGGCGCGAATGGCTGGACGGGCTGGCGTTGATCCGACGAGACCGGGCCATCTCCGTCGTGCTCTGCTTGCAGAGCACCGGGTTCCTGGGCGAGGGCGTCTTCGGCGTCATGTTCGTCATCTGGGTAGGCGAGACACTGGGGGGTGGAGCCCGCGAGCTCGGGTGGTTCATGAGCGCGCAAGCGGTCGGCGGTCTGGTGGGCGGCACGCTGTTGGGCTACGCCGGCAGCCGGCTCTCCACGGTCCAACTGTTGGGTTTCGGCGGTATCGCGTTCGGACTCCTCGACCTCGCCCTCTTCAACTTTCCCCTGGTCTTCTCCAGCATCTGGATCGGCATCGCCCTGATCATGCTCGTCGGTGTGCCGGCCATCGGGATCGGGGCCGGGTTCACGACGCTGCTGCAGAGCATCGTGCGGGACGACTACCTGGGGCGCGTCTTCGGCGTCATGGGAACCACATCGGCCCTGCTGCGTCTCGTCGGCACCCTGATCGCGGGCGCCCTGGGAGGGGTGCTCGGCCCTGTCGTCCTGCTCAACATCCAGGGCGGTTCCTACGTGCTGATGGGCTTGCTCGCGCTCATCATGCTGCCGGCCGCCCTTGCCGATCTCCAGCGGGGAGCAGCCCGCCCGGACCCGCAAACCTGAGACGCCCTGCCGTACTACCGTAAGCGAGAGGCCCACCGGACGACCGCCGGTGTCGGCCGCTAAGTGCGAGACCGGCGGGGCCGAGCGCGCAGTCGCTCCAAGTCCTGGTCCGGCCTCGCGAGTCAGCTACGCGGGCGGCAACGAACGCACGTAGACCAACTTCCCGGCCCTGGCGGCCTTGTCCGCCGCTGCCTGCTCCACCGCGGCTAACTCGGGATCATCTTCGGGCAGAAGATACAAGAATGCGCCACCTGGGATTTCGTCGGCAATCGCGGGATCAGCAAAGACCATCTGCATAAAGCGACGATACAGCGCCATGTGCGCGCTAATCCGTGCCTGTTGCTCCGCATCAATCTCTGTTTGAATGCTCATCCGCGGCTCCTGAGGAGGAAATCCTGGCGATAGCGTGGCCAGTTCTGCTCGATATCCGCGACTGCGAAACCAAACGCTTCGCTAAAGGTGAAATGCTCAGGTAACCAACTCTTGCGGACCGTGCGTCCCCGCACATCGAGGAGATCACGGTGGGCCCGGTGGTGGCTCCCATCATAGCGCACGACGGCAACGTGTTCATGGGACAACTCGGATGTCGGTGTCTCATACTGAACCACGAAGTCAGTCAGAATCCCGCGCTCTGTATTGATCCGCACCTGGATACGTTCTCCATCCATATCTCCAGGAACGAGCGGGCGAAAGTGGTCGTCTTGCCACGGCATACCATCACCCCTATGGCAGGAAGTAGAGCCACTCGGGGGTGGAAAAACGCTCGTCGACGAGGCGTTTGGCTTCGGCGAGCTCGTCGGCGGTGATCTGGTCGTCGCGCAGACCGAAGCGGGCCCGAAAGTGGCCGATGAGGTGGTGGATGATCACGTCGCGGTCGAGCGCGGTCTGCTGGCGCAGCGGACCGACCCGCCGCTCGGCCGAGGTGACGCCCTTGTCGCTCAGCTTCTCCTGACCGATCCGCAGCACCTTGGTCAGCAGGTCAATGTTCATCTGGTAGGCCATCGTCGTGTGATGGAGCACCGCGTCGCCGCGCCGCGCCTGGGCGGCGCCGCCGACCTTGCCGCCGGTCGAGGTGATGTCGTTGAGCGGCGCGTACCACGCGTCGACGCCGAGTTCGCGCAGGGCGTCGATGACCCAGGCGTCGAAGAAGGCGTACGACTCCGCAAAGGTCATCCCGGCGACCATCGCCTCCGGCGCGAAGATCGAGTAGGTGATCGCCCCCTCCGGCTCGATGAACTTCGCGCCGCCGCCGCTGATCCGCCGCACGAGCTGGACGCCGTTCGCGCGCATCGCCTCCTCGTCGACCTCGTTGCGGACCGACTGGAAGCGGCCGAGCACGACGCACGAGTCGCTCCACCCCCAGAACCGGATCGTCGGTGGCCGCTCGCCGCGCCCGACGCGCAGCGTCAGCACCTCGTCGAGGGCCATGTTGAGCAGCGGCGGTGTCGGCTCCGGCGGAATCAGCTGCCACTCGTACCGCTTCCAGCGCGCCTCGCGCTCCGCCGGCAGACCGCCCGTCAACTCATCGAGCAGGTGCGTCTGGACACCGTGCGGCCGCTCGTCACTCATGCGCGTTCCTCCTCGCTGGTTCCCAGGGCACGCCGCACGGCCGTGGCAATCGCCCCCGGCGAGGTGCCGAGCAACTCGGCGCCGGGTCGCAGCCCGTGGAGGACCTGCTCGGCGATGCCCTCGGCGTCGAGCGTCGCGTCGAGTTCGTCCAGCGCGGCCGTGATGTCGCCCAGCACCTCGTCCGGGTAGAGGAAGAAGTCGCCGCTCACCTCGACATCCGCCAACCGCCCCTCGACCACCTCGACATCGACCACCACCAGCTTGCCACCAGGCATCTTATATTCACCGTGCATCGGGCACTCCTTCGGAGTGAGGGTCGAGGGTCGAGGCCGAGGGTCGAGGCCGAGGGCCGAGAATGAACCGGTCAGGCGCGGCCATTCGGCTTTTGCGCGTCGCGTTGGCGTGCCACCTTTGCGCGCAGGCCGCCGATGATCCGGGAGACCTCTCGTGCCTGGGCCGTTAACTGCCGAAAGGTTGGCTCATCCACGTAACCAACATCGAGCGCAACGTAGAGCAATGACTGGGTCTCGGCACAGGACGCTTTGGCTATCGTGAGAAACTGGTGAAACTCCGAGCGCCCACTCCGCTCGAAACCCTCGGCGATATTCGACATGATCGAGACGCTCGCCCGCTGTATCTGCCCAGCCAGTCCTCGATCAGCGGTGAACGGACCTTTCCGCGTCACACCGTAGATGGCTCTGGTCAGTATCCGCGCTTTCTGCCACGCAATCAGATCCTCGAAGCGCTCGACTCTCTCAACCGTGCCATATGCATCAGCCATCGAACTCACCCCTCTTTTCTCGGCCCTCGGCCCTCGACCCTCGGCCCTGCCGCGCGCACCGCGCGCGCGGCACTCTCGCCGCTGAGGATGGCGCCGTTGGCACTGGCGTCGACGGTGGCGTCGGAGGCGAGGAAGAGACCAAAGGTGCCGGTGGCGACATCGGGGAGGCGGCGGTGGATACCGGGCGGTTGGGCGTAGAGCGCGAAGGGGAGGCGCACGATCTGGACGACGCGCCAGTCCGCCTCGGACTGGCCCAGCATCCGGGCGACATCGGCCACGGCCCACCCGCGCAGCGTTGCCTCGTCGGCGGCCAGCGCCTCGTCGCCAAGCAGCACGGCGGCGACCAGGGCTTGACCAGGCGGCGCGTAGGTCTGCTGCACGGTCGAGAGCGGAGCGAGGTTGACGACACGAGCCTGCCCGGTCCCGTCGATGATGAGCTTCTTGCCGATACCGGGGTCGCCTTCGGAGGCAAGGTAGACGGTGACGCAACCCCGCGGCTCGGTCGGGATTGTGTGCAGACCAGTCAGTTCGCGGGCGGCGGGCGGATCGGCGGCGACGACGACGGCCGCGGCGGGAATCATCTCCTCGCCGAGGCGGACGCCAGCGACGCGGTCGCCCTCCCGCACCAGTCCGGTGACGCGGGCGCCGAGACGGAGAGCGCTCCTCGGCAGTCGCGCCGCCAGCGCCGCCGGCAACGCGCCGACACCGGCCTCGGGGAGAACTCCCTGGCCCAGCAGGAACATCTTGAGCGTGAACAGAAACGCGCCCTCGCTCGTCGCCAGGGAGCGATCGAGGAAGATACCGCCCCAGAACGACCGGGCGATTCGGTCGACAAAGGCGGCGCTGAAGCCGCGGGCGCGCAGCGCCTCCGCCGTCGAGCGGTCGTCAGCGCGCTCGTTGGCAGCCTGGGCCGCACTCTGCCACGGCGCCCGGAGCACCTCGGCGCCTAGCCGCGCCAACCGGAGCTTGTCGGCGAGGGGGATGACCGACGAGGTGAGATCGCGAGCGAGCGCCATCGGGTGGCGAAACGGGTTGGCCAGCGGCACCAGGCGATCACCGGTCCAGACGAGCAGACCAGCATCGAAGGCGGCCGGGCGCAGCGCCGCGAGGTCGATCTGGCGCCGCTGCGCCGGATAGGCCGTGAGCAGGATCTGAAACCCGCGGTCGATCAGGAAACCCTCGGGGTGGCGCTCGGTGCGCACCCGGCCCCCGACCTCCCGCTCCGCTTCGAGCACCAACACGGCGTGCCCGGTCTCAACCAGCTCGGCCGCGCAGGTCAAACCGGCCAAGCCGGCGCCGACGACCACGACGGGACGTTCAGGGCGCTCCTTCGAAATCATCGGTCACTCCTTCTCCGCGCCGTGGCGTTCCTCACCGTGTGACCGATCGTGACGTGTGGGCCGCGCGTCATTTGCAGTCCGCTTCGGACGACGGCTCCAACCCTTCCCCATCGCCCCGGCATGAAACCCGGCAGCAACACCGGACGTTTATCCAACAAGGGATCGGATGATTGCCCATGAACCCGAACGAACTCCAACGACATGTGTTTCACAGGTGCAGCCACCTGTGACCTCTTGTCATCATAGAACATACGTGCTATTCTGAACAGACCATCGAGCGAGAGTGAGCGAGCTCCCCACAGCCGCCGTGGCTCCGCCGCTGGTCCACAATCTCCCCCCTTCCCTCCCC
>JACDBO010000353.1 GCA_013694885.1 Chloroflexia bacterium
GATCAGCACCGCGCCGGTCACCCGTTCGACCCAGTGCAGCGCCGCCTGGAACCGGGCCCGGACCGCCGTGTGCGAGGCGAAAAGCGCCACGAGCGCGTGCCACCCGAGCGTCATCGTCACCACCGTCAGCATATAGGCGACCTGTACCCATGGCGGCGTTCCCGGCCGCACCACCTGCGTGAAGAGGACGAGGTAAAACAACGCGACCTTCGGGTTCAGCACGCTGACCAGAAAACTGCTCCAGAACGCGCGCGACGACGCCATGTCGTCGCGGGCAACACCTACGGGCGTCTGGTCGTTGCCGGCTTCGTGCCGCTTCGTCAGCAGCGACCGCGCGCCGAGGTAGATGAGATAGGCCGCGCCCAGCCACTTCAGCGTGTTAAACAACAGGACCGACTGGGAGACGACGACCGTCACCCCCACCAGTCCGAAGACGACGTGCGGCAGGTTGCCCGCGGTGACGCCGACGGCGGTCCACACCCCCGCCCGCCGCGAGTGGACGAGGCTGTTCTTGACCGTGATGGCAAAATTGGGGCCAGGACTGACGCTCGCCAACCCTGTCACGACGAACACGGTCAGCCAATCCGTCCAAAACGTCTGCATCTCGCCTCCCCTCATACCACCGGCAGGTCCGGCCGCAGCAGCTGCCCGCCCGCTGTCCCGACGACCTTCCCCTCGCGGACCAGCGCTTCGCCGCGGCGAACGGTGGTGACGACGCGGTAGCGGTCACATTTTCCGGCCCAGATGTGGCGCGGGTGGCGATAGTAGCACTGCTCTTCGGCGAGTTCACCGGCGGTCAGCCGCTTGCCGAGGAAGAAATCGGCGTCGTGGCCGACGGCGATGCCGCCCTTGCCGGGCAACCGGAAACGGCGGGCGACGGCGCTGGCGGTCAGCCGTGCCACCTCGGGCAGGGAAAGACCGTGGTCGATGCCGGCGGTAACGAGCGCGGGCAGGAGGTGCTGGCAGCCGCTGATGCCGCCCCAGACGGCGAAGAAGTCCTCCCCTTCCTTCATCGCCGGGGGCGCGGGCGAGTGGTCGGAGGCAATGAGATCGACATCACCGGCCAGCAGCTCGCTCCAGAGCATGTCCCGCTCGGCGGTGTCGCGCAGCGGTGGCGCGCATTTAGCGAGCGCGCCGATCCGTTCGACATCGTCCTCGGTGAAGACGAGGTAGTGCGGGCAGGTCTCGCAGGTCACGTCGACGCCGCGGTCCTTCGCCTCGGCAATGAGCGCGACACCGCGCCCGGTGCTGACGTGGACGATGTGGAGCGCACAACCCGACTCCTCGGCGAGGAGGAGCGCCCGGCCGATCGCCTCCAGCTCGGCGATAGCGGGGCGCGACGCGAGGTAGTCGCGGGCACCGGTCCGCCCCTCCACGCGGGCACGCCGCGCCCGCCCGCGGGTGATCGCGTCGTTCTCGGCGTGGACCGCCACCGGTAACCTGAGCGCCGCCGCCCGCCGCATGCCTTCGTAGAGTGTGTCGTCATCGGCATGGGGAAAATCGTCCATCGCCGCGTCGGACATGAACGCCTTGAAACCGACGACGCCGCATTCGGCCAGTTCCTCCAGCCGGTCGAGGTTGCCCGGCGTCAGCCCGCCCCAGAGTGCGAAATCGACCAGCGAGGCGCGCTCGGCGGCCTCCCGCTTGGTGTCGAAGGCGGCGCGGTCGAGGGTCGGCGGGTGGGCATTGAGCGGCATCTCGCAGCAGGCGGTCGCGCCGCCGGCGGCCAGCGCGGCACTTCCGCTCGCCCAGCCTTCCCACTCGGTCCGCCCCGGTTCGTTGAAGTGGACGTGAGCGTCGATCACGCCGGGCAGCATGTCGAGGCCGGCCGCGGGGATCGTCGCGGTGGCGTCCCCCTCGATGTCCGGCGCGACGGCGACGAATCGCCCGTCGCTGACCGCCACGTCGGCGACCATCGCGCCCCGCTCGGTGACGACATTCCCGCCGCGAACGATGAAGTCATAGGTGGGCATGGCTCCCCTCGGGTGGTGACTTTCGAGACTGACACAGGCCATCGATTATCGCCGAGGTATCTCCATCAGACACCCCGCAAAAAGGGCTATAATAATGACCAGCGACGAGCTAGAAATCGAGCTTGAAAAGGAGGCGGTTATGCCGCGCAACGTCTCGACCACGGAAGCCAAGAACCAGCTCAGCGCCATGATGCGCGCGGTCGAGGAGAACGGCGACGAGGTCGTGGTGGAGGATCACGGCCGCCCGCGCGTTGCCATTATCTCCATGCGGGGGTATGAGGAGCTCAAGGCATGGCGCGAACAGCAGCGCCGGCAGCGGGCACTCGCTGACCTGCGGGCGCTGCAGAAGCGCGTCGGCGAGCGCAATTCCGACCTCACGTCAGAGCAGGCCGAGGCGCTGGCGGACCGCTTCGTCCGCGAGGTCGTCGAAGAGATGTTCGCGGAGGGCAAGCTGCGGTATGAGGATGAATAGCCGACCAGAGCGAGTCCTCCTCGATACCAATGTGCTGATCACCTACCTCCTCGACCGCACACGCAAGAGTCCGGCGACACCCATTGTTGAAGCCGCGCTCGTCGGCCGGTATCGCCTCCTCGTCAGCGACGAACTGCTGCACGAACTCGCGTCCCGTGTCGAACGCAAGCCGTACCTGGCGAGTCGTATCGCGCCATCCGATGTCGATACCCTGACCGTGGTGCTTACCGGCGTCGCGGAGCAGATCGACCTGTCCATGATCGCCATCCCCAGAATCGTTCGCGATCCCGACGACGACTATCTCATTACCCTGGCGGTGACAGGACGGGCCGACATCCTGGTGACCGGCGACCATGACCTGCTCGAACTCACCGACCTCACCAGCTTTCGGATCATGGCGCTCCGCGACTTTGCCGACCTCCTCGACGAGCGCTGATCGCCCGGCCCCCCTGTGGTCGCCCTCGTCGCTCGCCGATGTGTGACGATGGTGCGGACGGTCCGTGCATCATCATTGCGTGTCGCCCGGTTACAGGGCGACCACATCGGGTCGCCCCCCGTCCGGCGTCTTGCTCAGCGCGCCTCGATCGACGTCATGGGCAAGAAATCAGCACGACTGGACCAGGTCGCCCACCAGGGCGTCGAGCACGTTGCAGGCGACCGCAACGTCGGCGACATCGACCGACTCGGCCGGGTTGTGGCTGATGCCGCCGGCGCAGCGGACGAAGAGCATCGCCACCGGCAACAGATCGGCGAGGGCGACGGCGTCGTGCCCGGCGCCACTCGGCAGCCGGTGGGGTTCCACCCCGCACGTCGACACAGCCGCCGCCAGCCTGTCCGTCAGGCCGGGGTCGCAGCGCGTGCTGACGTAGCCCTGGACCTCGTGCCACGTTGCCAGGACACCACGCCGGGCGCCGATCTCGGCGACGAGTTCACGGAGTTGGTTCTCGGCGCGGAGCCGCGGTTCGTCGGCGGGGTGGCGCAGGTCGAGAGTCAGCCTGACCTCGCCGGGGATGACGTTGCTGGCGCCGGGCGCGACCTCGAACTGACCGACCGTCGCCACCATCGCCGGGTCGCTTCGCCCCACCCCCTCGATCGCCAGCACCAGCTCGGCGGCGGCGCAGAGCGCATCGCGCCGCCGCGCCATCGACACGGTGCCGGCGTGACCCGCCTCACCCTCGACCGTGATCTCCGCCCGCGAGCCGCCGACGATGGCATCAACCACGCCGACCGGCAGATCACGCTCCTCGAGATTCGGCCCCTGCTCGATGTGCGGCTCGACGAAACCGAGGAACTCCGCCGGGTCGCGCCGCGCACTCTCGATCGCCGCTGGGTCGCCGCCGAAATTCTGGATAGCCTCGCCGAAAGTGACGCCGTTGTCGTCGGTCAGTGACAACGTTTCCTCGTCGAGCGTGCCGGCCAGCGCCCGGCTGCCGAGGTAGGTGCTGTGGAAGCGCAACCCCTCCTCGTCGGCAAAGGCGACGACCTCGACCACGAACGGCAGCCGCCGCTCCGCCGCGTGGAGCCGCTCGACCACCGCGACCCCGGCCAGCACACCGAGGATGCCGTCGTACCGCCCCGCGTCGCGGACGCTATCGAGATGCCCACCGATCAGAAAGGCTGGCGCCTCCGGTTGCTCCCCCTCGTAGCGCCCAATCAGGTTGCCGACGGCATCGCGCCGGACGTCCATCCCCGCCTCCCGCATCCAGCCGGCGACCGCCTCCTGCGCCTCCCGCAGGGCCGGTGTGCCATACGCCCGGGTGATCCGCCCCGGCTCGTCGCTGAATACAGCCAGCGCATCGCACCGCGCCATCAATCGGATCGCCCGTTCCGTGTCGGTCATCTGCCACATCCGTTCGTCGTGTAGGGGCGGATGGCATCCGCCCCTACCATCGGTCGATGCTTGCCGCACGTTCGCTAACTGCCCCGGTACGTCGTGTACGACCACGGGGAGACGAGCAGCGGGACGTGGTAATCCGTGCCGGCGTCCGAGACCGTGAAGCGCAGCGTAACCAGATCGTAGAACGGCGGCTCACTCGTCACCACCGGCTGGTTGGAAAAATAGTCCCCGACGAAGAACAGCAGGTCGTAGGTGCCCGCCGTGAACTCGCGATCGGCGAGCAGCGGTGCGGCGGTGCGGCCGTCCGCGTTCGTCGTGGTGGAAACCACCTCGCGGTGCGACTCCGTGTCGCCGTCGATCTCGAGCCGGTAGAGCGTGAGAAAGACGCCGGCGGCCGGTTTGCCCTGGGCCGTATCGAGGACGTGGGTCGTGAGCGTGCCCATCAGGCCCCCGTGCCTTCCCTGCGGCGCATCCGCAGGGTGATCTCGCCATAGGCAGGGAAGGGGTCGCTGTAGACCTTGACCGCCGGGTCGGTCGGCGACTCGTGATACGGGTCGCGGGTCCGGTTCTGGGCGACGAAGCGGACCTCGGCCAACTGCGGGAAGCGGGTCAGCAAGCGGAGGCCCATCTCGTGGACCAGGTGCTGGATCGACTCGCTGACGAACTCGTGGAAGACCGCCCGGCAGAGGTCGCGGACTTGCTCGGCGGCGACGTAGCGGACGGCCGTCTCGCCGAGCAGGTCGTCGACGTCGGTGTAGCGCCAGAAGACGTCCAGGTAGATGAAGAGTGGGCGGTCGCGCCGGTCCGGCAGGGTCGTGTGCTCGTCACGGACGAAGCTGGTGAAGGCGCTACCGGTCACCTTGAGCAGCTTCAGCCCGACACGGCCGCACTCGTGCTCCGTGACGGTGGCCTCGTCGCCTGCGCGCCGCATCCGTAGACGAGCGACGGCGTGGTCGCCCGCTTCGGCGCTGAAGAGAACGCCGCTCTCGCCGAAACTGCCCTCACCGTCGTCGGCCGGGACGAGCACCGGCGGGAAGGGCAGCTCGCGAGCGCGCAAGCGCAGGTCGTGCAGTTGGTCGTAGCGGGCGATGAAGCGGTGACCGACCGCGGCGAGGTAGCCCTCGAGCGTCGCGCTCTCGTCGTCGAGCGCCTCCTTGAGGATGATGTTCTTCATGCTGTCGGTGGCGACGACCATCGAATTGTCGCCCTCGGTGTAGGCCGGCAGGAAATCGTCGCCCAGCACCTCGACGTCGACCTCGCGGGCGACGAGCACGTTGGCGCGGCCGGTAAACGGCGACTCCGGGATCGGCGTCACACCATGCAGCGGTTTGGCGAAGACGCGGTAGACCGGCACCCGCCGCTTGCCGTAGCTGATCTCGTAATCGACGGCCTGGCCGACGCGCTCGCCGTCATTCACCTCGCCCCTCCCTCATCGTCACCCACGACATCCACGAGGCGATACCAGGCGATCCGCTCGATCTCACCGAGGGCGGTGGCGATCTCCGCCTCGCGGCTGTTCGCCAGGCGCGCCGCCAGGCCAGCCAGTATCGTTTCCTTCGTTTGCTCCCGTGCGCAGATGACGAACGGGAATCCGAACCGCTCGGTGTAGGCGGTGTTGGCGATCGCGAACACCTCGATTTCAGCGGCCGTCAGGGGACCGGGGTCGAGACCCGCCGCCGCCTGCTCCCCGGTCGATTCGCGCGTCAGCGTGCCGGCCAGCGCCGCGCGGCCGACCAGATCGGGGTGGGCGCGGATCAGCGTCAGGTGGCGGTCGAAACGCTCCGCCCGCATCGCCCCGCACAACCCGCGGTGCAACGCGACCAGGTCGGCAAACGGTCGCGCCGGCCAGGTCTCGGCCGCCACCCAGGGCGACCCGTCGAACAGACCGCCGAGGGTCGCCACAAAGGCGTCGCGATCCAGTGCGTTGATCTCGGCGATGGTCCGTGGCCGACTCGTCATCGCGGCGCCGCTCCGTCCGCATTGGGTTCGTCGAGCGTGACCTTGTACGCCCACCGATGCGAGCCGCTCTCGACCTCGAACGGGGCGATGTCAGATGAAGGGAGGACCACCCGCGCGGTCGTGCCCGGCGGGACGGTGGTCGTGACCTCGATGTCCTCGCCGTCGAGCCGCCAGGCGCACTCGGCCGGGCCGTAGGGGGTGCGGTGGCGGGCGCGGGCGCTCGTCAGGCCGCCACCGATCCGCGGCCGAAGCTCCAGGCGGCGGTAGCCCGGCGCGGCCGGCGCCAGCCCACCGACGACCCGGTGCAGCCAGTCGGCGACGGCGCCGAGAGCGTAGTGGTTGAACGAGGTCATCTCGCCGGGGTTGACCGTGCCGTCGGGGCGCAGGCTGTCCCACCGC
>JACDBO010000359.1 GCA_013694885.1 Chloroflexia bacterium
CTATGGCGTGGTCGAGGCGGCGGTCGGCTGCCCGGTCCGCTCCAGCATGGAGACGGTGCGGCTCGGCGAGGTCGCGGGTGTCCCGGTCTGGTTCGACAAGACGGCCTACGAGCAGGCCGACGCGGTCATCCCCGTCGGCCGCGTCAAACCGCACACCGATTTCCACGGCGCCGTCGAGTCCGGTCTGATGAAGATGATCGCGATCGGGCTCGGCAAGCAGCATGGCGCCAGTACCTTCCACGGGCGCGGCATCGGCGAGTTTCACCACCTCATCCCGGCCGTCGCCGCGTTCACGCTCACGAAGGTCAACATCCCCTTCGGCATCGCCCTCGTCGAGAATGGCTTCGGCCGCCTGAGCCTGATGGAGGCGGTGTCGGCGTCCACCATCGTGACGCGCGAGCCAGAGTTGCTCGACATCGCCCGAGCGAAGTTGGCGACGCTTCCGCCCGTCGAGATGGTCGACGTCCTGATCATCGACGAGATCGGCAAGGACATCAGCGGCGACGGCGCCGATCCCAACGTCATCAACCGCGATGTCGCCAGTGTCGTCGACTTTCGTGCCCTCGGCGCCAGACCGATCATCCAACGCCTCGTCGTCCGCGACCTGACCGACGACACCGAAGGCAACGCCACCGGTATCGGCATGTTCGACTTTGCCCTGCGCCGCGCCGTCGAACGCATCGACCCGATTTCGACTGCCATGAACATGATCACCGCCAAGGCGCCGCAGGGCGCGCGCATCCCGATCACCGTCGAGCACGACCGTCAGGCCCTGCACCTGGCCATCGCCTCGGCACTCAACGTGCCGGAGACCGGCGCGCGGCTCATGCGCATCCGCAACACCAAGGACCTGGAAACCTTCTTCGTCTCCGAAACGCTGCTGCCCGAGCTCACCGCTACCACCGCCGTGGAGATCCTCGGCGAGCCGGAACCAATCCAGTTCGACCCAGCCGGCATGTTCCTCGACCCGGTCGGTTCGCTGACGCCAGCCTGACCTGTATGCTTCGTTGCCGGATGGCCGCAAGCCTGCAAACCTGCAAGCCTGTCATTTCGAGCCGCAGCGAGAAATCTCTCGTTGACGGGAAACAAGTCGCCCATGAACGAGAGATTCCTCGTGGCAACCCAGCCGCTCGGAATGGCCCTCTCAGATGCAATGCGAGTGATGTCAGCCGTGTAGCGGTGACCCGGATGTCGATCGACTGGATCAAAATACGGTCCGCGTCCATCTCACGACATGAGGAGATCAACGATGGTCGGAATCGAGAAACTCCCACGGGCGCCACAAGAAAACCAGCATCCGCGCCTGACGCGCCGGGCGACCCTGGGCGGCGCCTTGGCGGGGTTAGCCACCGCCGCCGGTCTCGGCGCGGTTTCGAGTGTGGCGGCCGCCGACGAGGTGGACGGTATCGCCGGAGGCGGTGTCGTCACCAGCGGAGCGGGCGACACGCAGTTCTCACTTGCTGTCGTGCACGTTCCACGGGACGGGCAGGACCCATTGCTGACCGGCGCGTTTGTCCTGAATGACCCGAATGCCCCGGACGGCGCGGTGCTTCTCCACAGCGTCTCGCTCGTCGAATTCACCGCGTACTCCACCGAGCGGCCGCACGCGCGGCAGATCGTCGGCTGGGCGACGATCAACAGCGCGGGCAGCTACCCATTCCTCCTCCGCGTGGAAGACACGACCGCTCCCGGCGCGGGTGAGGACACCTTCAACCTCGTCCTCGGCCAGGCGGCCCTGCCGTTCCTCGCCGATGCCGGCCACGTCTGCGACTGCGGCCAGTACAGCTACAGCCTCCGCGGCCCCCTCACCAGCGGCGACCTCACCACGATCGCGGACCTCGCCTAGCCTCGTGCTGCGCTCATGGTCCGTGTCGATGCTCCGATGGGTGGTCGACGCTCGACGCGCCGGGCAATGAACCTCCCGTCTCGGTCGCCTCGGTGTGAGAATGGGAAGGCGTCTTGCCAGAGAACATCAACGCAAGGAGGAGGGACAGGATGTGTCGTCTGTTCACGCTGGTCTCGATGCTCATCCTCGCACTCACCGCTCCGTCGGCCGTGCTGCCCGGAGCGGCGCGGCAGAGCGACTTTGAAATCCTCGAAACGGAAGCGGCGGACCAGGCGATCGAGCTGTCGCGGCTGGAAACCAATGGCGAATACGGCACGCTCTACGACCAGATGCACCTCGATTCCCAGGCGATCATCCCCCCTCAAGTAGTCAGCGGCTGGTACGCAGACGAGTTCGCGCCGCGTCAGCCCGACGTGATCACCGCCGTGACCGACGTCCAGATCATCCCCTGGACGTGGACGCTCAACGACAAGTCCTATCCGGAGACCGCCGAGATCACCTTTGAGCAGCCCTTCGGCGACGAGATCGTGACTGACACGATCCACCTCGTCAAAGAGCGCGGCATGTGGCGCTGGTTCTATGGGGTCAGCCTGGACTCCGTCAACACCGTGATCGAGCGCTACGCGCCCGAGTACCCGCCGGTCACGGGCGATCCGGCGACGGCAACCGTCACCGACGACGGGAGCATCCCCTGGGGTCTCGACACCGTGACCACCGCTGCGCTGACGCCGGAGCTGCTGGCTGCAGCGCTGCCAGACGAGTTTGCCGGCAATACGCTGCGGGCAGAGCCCGGCGCAGAGCCGGTGGAAGAACGACCGTACGCCTTCGCCACGCAATCGGTCACCTATCGCTACACGGAGACGGATGACCCGACCATGACCAGCGCGGGGATCAACCTGAGTGAGCTCCCGGCAGAGATGAGCGTGTCGGGGGCGCTGGAGGAGGTCAGGAGCGGACCCACCTCGACCATCACCGACGGTGACCTGCTTGTCGAGAACGTGACCGTCCAGGACATCGGCGCCACGGTGCTGTTTATGCTGGTCATACAGTCCGGCGGCGACGTGGTGGGAGATGTCCCGTTCCTGATCTGGGGAGCCGCCGACGGGGAGTCGCTCTACACGGCATCGGCCCGCGACATCGCGCACCTCCGGGTCTTGGCCGAAGCCATCGCCGACAACGTGCTCGCCGATTCGGGCGCGATCCGCGCTTAATGCCTACGCCCGCTCGTCTGGCGGGAGAGCAACGAAGCTGTCGCGGACGGCGGTCAACGCCGGGTGGTGGACCTCACGGGCGGCCATGTCCGCGAAGCCGGCGACGGGCAGGTCCGGGTCGTCCTGGACGTATTCACGCGATTGCAGGTAGGCTTCCAGCCGGTCGGCCTCCTTGACGAAGCGGGCTTCGGGTGACGCCTGCCCTTCATACGCCTCCCACATTTCGTGCAGCTCATCGCGCAATCCGAACGGGAGCGGCTCCAGCATCTCGACGATGGCGGCTTGCTCTGCCGCGTGCTTGGCGGCCGCGTCCTCCGCTGAGCGCAGGTGACGGATGCTGAAGAAGGCGCGGCGCGCCTCTCGGTCGCTCTCCGGCGGCAGGTCGTCCGCACCATACGGCGCGGGGTCGCCGCTGATCGCCTCGGCAAGGTCGTGGATCAGCGCCAGCGTGAGGACGCGGTCGCGGTCCAGCGCCGGGTCGGCGGCGGCTGCCAGCCAGGCGAGCAGGGCCGTGCGGAAGATGTGGTCGGCGACTGATTCGGCACGGTCCGGCGGCACGCCGCGGTCGAGCCAACCAGTTCGCTTGACCCGCTTGAGCCGCCCGGCAATGCTCACCAACCGCGCAACCCCCGCGGCGTCGGCGTCGCTCATTGCTGGCCGAGGTGCTGGCGGAACACGGCGAGGGTGCGTTGCCAGGCGTCCTGCGACGGCCCAAACGCCTCTGCTTCCGGGTCGAACGTCAGAAAGCCGTGGCCGATGCCGGGGTAGATGACGCTCTCGGCTGGCTTGCCGTAGCGCTCCAACGAGGCCCGGTAGCGCGCGACGTTCTCCATGCCGACCGCCCCGTCCTGATCGCCCCACAGTAGAAGCAGCGGCGAGCCGATATTGGCGACCTCGTCCTCGTCAATCGGGAGCTTGGCGGCGATCGGCGTCCGCTCCCGGACCGGGAACCCATAAAAGGCGACACTGGCGGCGGGCAACGGCGCGCGCGCGGCCGCCAGCATCACATACGTGCCGCCCATGCAGAAGCCGAGGGTGCCGACCGCGCCGGAAGTCGCTCCATGCGCGCCGAGCCAGACCAACGAGGCGCGGATGTCCATCAGCGCCTGGCCCTGGTCAAGCTGCATGCCGCGAGCCCGCGCCGCCTCCCGCGACTGCTCGGTGAGCGGCCCGAGGCGGTGGAACAAGTCGGGCAGCAGCGCCACGAAGCCCTCGGCGGCCAAGCGGCGGGCGAGGTCACGGTAGAAATCGTTGGCGCCATTGATGTCGTGGAGGATAAGCACTGCCGGCGCCGGCGTCCGCTCCGGCACGGCCAGAAACGCCGGTACCGCCAGCCGCTGGTCCTCGAACCCCGCGACATGGTCGATCGTGACCTCGGTTTCCTCCACCGGCGCGCCGCCACTGATCGGTCGCGGACAAGTCTCGTGGCACATGATTGCTCCTTCACGGTCGCGCGCAAGTCAGGCGGCTACGGCGCATCGAAGATTTCGTGCGAGCCAACGCCGCGCCAAACGATATGCGGATCACCTGGATGAATCGATTCGCCATAGCGAAATGTCGCCCGACCATCGTCGGCCCACGTCATCTCCCAGACGCCCGGGTGGCCTTAGACGCGCTTGATACGGAGTCCCTTGCGAAAAGAACCACGTCGGAGATCCTCGATGAACTTGTCGAGCGCCATAAGAAACGCTGCCTGCTGACGTGACGTGAGACGGTTGTACTCATCCAGAAAGCGAAGATCCTCACTGTGAGTCGGCATGCTTCATCCGCGCCCGGAGAGAAGCGAGAAACTCCTCAGACGATGCATAGAACGTCGTGCGTCCCTCAGCCTCGTCCCAGTCCGCCTCGATCTCGCCGGTGATCCAGCTTCGCGTCCAGAACCAGCCCTGGTCAGGGTCAATCGCGGCTGGGCGGATATAGCCGCACATCGCCGCCAGCGTCCAGAAGGTCGCGTCGTCAGCGCTGCGCAAGGTCTCCAGATCGACCGGTGGTTTGGTTTGCGTGGCCATTGCGTCGTCTCCCTGGACAAGATGTGTCGCCACTGTGCCGTCTCAGTATCCCGATAACGTGCATGATCGGCCAACGTGGTCCCAGATTACTGCGCGTCGAGGATATCGTGCGAACCAATGCGTTGCCAGATGATGTGCGGGTCACCGGGATGAATCGATTCGCCATAGCGAAATGTGGCTCGGCCATCACCGGCCCACGTCATCTCCCACACGCCGGGCTGGCTCTGGACCCTCTTGACACGGAGCCCTTTGCGAAAGGAACCTCGGCGGAGGTCCTCGACAAACTTGCGAAGTGCCTCACGAAATTCTGCACGCTGGCTCGGAGTAAGCCGGGCGTAGTCCTGGAGAGCCCGAGATTCCTTGTCGAAAGTTGGCATCCCGGACGTTACTTCTCTTCAAACGAAGCGAGAAACTCCTCGTCGGAGTAATACCTCGTAAACCGGCCCTCGGCGTAGTCCCAGTCGCCTTCGATCTCGCCGGTGATCCAGTCGCGCGTCCAGAACCACGCCTGGTCCGGGTCGATTTCGGTCGGCCGAACGTAGCCGCACTTCCCTGCCAACTCCCAGAAAGTCGCGTCGTCGGCGGCGCGCAGGGTCTCTACGGTGACCGGCGGTTTGGTTCGTGTGGACATGACGGTAATCCTCCGCGTTGGCCCTTGTAAGATATTGACTCATTATCAAGGCGGAGTGGGTGATGGGTCAAAACAGACCAGATCGAGCGACCAGCGAGGTGCTAACGTGACGAAGATCGCGATGATCGGGGCGGGCGGCGTCGTCTTCCCCCTGCGGCTGATGGGTGATTTCCTCAGTTTTCCTGAGCTGCGCGGGGCGACCTACGCGCTGATGGACATCGACCTCGGCCGCGCGGAGCGGACGGCGGCGGCCGCCCGCGAGCTGGCCGCCCACCACGGCTTTCCGGCGCGGATCGAGGCCACGACCGACCAGCGCGCCGCGCTCGACGGCGCCGACTACGTGGTTATCACCTTCCAGGTCGGTGGCATCGAAGCGTTCCGCCACGATGTCGAGATCCCACGCCGCTACGGCGTCGACCAAACCGTCGGCGACACCCTCGGCCCGGGCGGCGT
>JACDBO010000379.1 GCA_013694885.1 Chloroflexia bacterium
CGCTTCGGCGCGCTGCTCGACGCGCTGGAGTATGGCGCCCCTCCCCACGGCGGTATCGCAATGGGGCTGGACCGGCTGGTGATGGTCTTTGCTGGTGAGGAGAGCATCCGCGAAGTTATCGCCTTCCCCAAGAACCAGCGCGGTATCGACCTGATGTTCCAGGCGCCGTCCGCCGTCGCCCCCGATCAACTCGACGACCTCGGCCTCGACATCCGCCCGCTCGCCAAAGCAGAAACCGAATCGGCGCTGCGCGACGAAGCGATCGCGCTCAGCGATCGCGCCGTCGAGAGCCTGTAGACCGCTGAACAGGACTCAGCGGGAGGCTTCCTCGCTTTTCGCGGGGTCATTCAGTAGGGCTACGGGATGTTGAGTTGGCTGAAGGTCCACGAGAGACCGCTGGTGGCGTCCAGGTCGTCGTGGCCGAAAAGGCGGTGTGGCTCGCCTGAGACCGTGCCGGTGACTCGGTCGATCGCGAGGGCCCAGACTTCAAAGGCGTTGCCATTGGGTCGAATGTACGCGATCCAATCTCCGTCGGGCGACCAAGTCGCGGCGGCGGCCTGCGCACCCTGCGTAAGCCGCGTCTGCTCACCGGTGGCGCGGTCGACCAGCCACAGGTCGCTCACCTTTTGCTCGTCGCGGATCGTGACCACAATCGCTTGCCCATCGGGCGCGATGGCCGGGTCGTACGCGCCGCGCGGTCCCTCGGCGAGGGTGAACGTCGCGCCGGACGTGAGATCGCGGATGGCGACATAGGTCGAGCCTCCGCTCGGCCCACCGAACGCAAGGACGGTGTAGACGGCGACCGACCCACTCGCGTCGAGTCCCGCGTCTTCAAGGTCGCCGGCGTCGGAATCGTCGGACGGCGCCAGCATGGGCGCCGCCTCCCAATTCGGCAACAACCAGAGGCGCATGTCTCCGCTCTCTGCCTCTATTCCGGCATCGGAGACATAGGCGATCATCTCCGACGGACTCCAGGATGGGTCCATCACCCATGCGCTACCTGCCACGTAGTCAGGACTACCCGGCTCCGCGCCCGACTCACTGTCGCTGAGACGGACCGCCCCGCCGTCCAGGAGATCATATCGGACGAGGTCGGAGTAACTGCCTCCCCGCTGCACGTAGAGGATTTCGCCGCCATCAGGAGACCACCGCGGATCGCTGGCGTTGCCGTCATGCACGATCTCGGTCTCACCTTCCGATGTCCAGAACCAGACGCTGCCGCTGCGCACAAACGCGATCCGGCCCGGAATGCTCTCGCCCTCTTGCCGCGCATCGACCGCACTCACCGCCAGCAGCGGACAGGCGAGTATCAGACTGATGAGGGCGACGAACCGCACCATTGACCGTTTGATCATGCTTGCCTCTCAAGGACTGACGTCGTGTAGCCAGCTTCGAGAAGGAGTTCGCGGGCGACCGCTGCCTCATCCCACGGCCGGTGGGCCGACCCCAGAATAATGCTCGACTCGTGGCCCTTCCCGGCCAGCAGGACGCAATCGCCAGGTCCGGCGCGGTCGAATGCCTCCGCAATGGCCACGCGCCGGTCCGGGATTTCCAGGATGTCGTCGCCCACGACGCCACCTTGCGCCACTGCACCCTCCGTGATGTCGCGGATGATTCGCTCCGGGTCCTCGTGGCGCGGGTCCTCATTGGTGAAGATGCTGATGTCCGCCAGTTCGGCGCAGACCGCTCCCTGCAGCGGTCGCTTACTGGTGTCCCGCTCGCCCGCGCTGCCGGTGACGACAATGAGGCGCCCGTCGGGGTGGAACGCGCGCAGCAGCGTCAGAGTCTTGCGCAGCGATGCAGGCGTGTGGGCGTAGTCGACTACCACAACAAATGGCTGTCCCGCTCCGATCCGATCCATGCGTCCCGGCACGCCCGGTGCGGACTCCAAACCGGCGCACACATCATCGAGTCCGACACCCGCGGCGAGCGCCGTTCCCGCCGCGCAGAGCGCATTGGCGATGTTGAAGTGACCGATCAACGGAAGCGACACGTGTACTTCGTCGCTGCCGGCGCGAAGGACGAACGACGAGCCATCCGCTCGGACGTCCAGCTCACGGGCGCACAAGTCCACATCGGCCCCGTCGGCGCTGTACCAGACGACCGACGCCCCACGAGCGTGCTGCACCAACGACCGCGCACCATTATCATCGTAGTTGAGGACGACGACTCCTCCGGCGGACGCCACGCGCTCGACGAGGATCGCCTTGGCGGCGCGGTAGCGCTCAATCGTCTTATGGAATTCGAGGTGCTCGTGGGTGATGTTGGTGACGCCGGCGATTTCGAAACGGGTGGCGTCGAGCCGGTGCATCGCCAAGCCATGGGATGTCGCCTCGATGATCGCGGTGTCGACACCCGCGGTGACCATCTCACACAGATACCGTTGGACAAGATTCGACTCCGGCGTCGTTTGGTGCGCGAGTCGCTCTTCCCGCTCGGGACCGATACGAATCGAGATCGTCCCGATGAGGCCAGTTCGTCGGCCGGCGGCTTGCAGGATGCCGTCGAGGAGATAACTTGTCGTCGTCTTGCCGTCAGTGCCCGTCAATCCAACCATTTGGAGCTGGTGTGAAGGCTGATCGTAGAAGCGCGCTGAGAGCGGCGCCAGCGCCTCGCGGCTATCCCGCACCACAATCTGAGGCAGGTTTGCTTCGACACGATTTTCGACCAGAAGTGCGGAGGCCCCATTCGCAATCGCTTGGGGAATAAACTGGTGACCGTCGAGATCGGCGCCGCGAAGCGAGGCAAAGAGATCCCCCGCCTTCAGCAGCCGCGAGTCGAAACCGACGCCGGTGACGAATGCTCCG
This sequence comes from Chloroflexia bacterium, assembly GCA_013694885.1. GTDB lineage: Bacteria > Chloroflexota > Chloroflexia > Thermomicrobiales > UBA6265 > JACDBO01. The sequence continues at coordinate 2,808 of JACDBO010000379.1, forward strand.
GTATCGCCGACGAGCGCTGATCCAGACACGACCTCTGCCAATTCTCCGACCGTCTTAGCGGTTCGGGGGGCAGGGTTTTTCGACGGCGTTTGCGAGGGCATGGCCACCTATCCGTTGATGACACCTGACCGCCGCGCGAGCCAGGCGAGCACCGGATGGTAGCGCCGTTCCATGGTTGGCGGATAGCGCACGACATCGCCACCGAACCCGGTTTTGAACCGAAAAAGACCTCGCCAATCATCACCCTTGGTACCGGCCACGCTCCCACCTTCGCCGGCGATCGAGGCCGGGTCCACATCCGGGATGCCCCAAAGATCGTAGCGGACGCAGCCACATTCGCGTGCCCAACGCATCGCCTCGAACTGAAGCAAGAACGCCGCGCCGTGCGCGCGGTGCTGGGTGGATGAGGCACCATACATATAGATCGCCTCGTCGCCGAACGCCGCCGCGATCAGCGCCGCGGCCAGGTTGTCCTCAACCATCGCCATCAGCATGACCGCGCGTGACCCAAACTGAGCCATGAAATCTTCGTAGTAGGCCCGGCTGTGAATCGCGAAGTCGTTCCGCTCGGCGGTATCCTCAAGCAACCGGTAGAACGCATCGTAGCTCGCTGCATCGAGGGCGGCGCGCGCGACCGTCACGCCGCGACGCTGCGCCAGGCGCACGCTGTAGCGCGTCTTTTGGTGCATCTGCTTGAGCATCGTTTCGTCGTCGAGCAACGGCACTTTGACCGTTCGCTGGGGCTGAACATGGCCTGGACCCTGGACGAAGCCCGCATTTCGAAAGCTTCCCGTCAAACCGACTGGACCATCTGGCTCGACTATGACGCTGATGGCACGGTGCCGCCGCGCGGTCTCGTCGAGCAGGGCGCGAAACTCAGGCCAAATCGCCTGACCGTCGCCATCAAGCACAGGACCACGCGGCAGATAGCCAATGCTCACGGGTCCCTTCGCGCGAAAGAGCACCTGGGCGTAGGCGTGTCCGCCCGCGCCGTCGACCGAGACGCGTTCAGGGGACCAACCGTGCCGGCTCTTGAAGTCGCCCCATTCCCAGGATTGCAGCAGGTGGCCTCCGAGACGACCGATCGCCTCATTCCAGGCAATGGATGGGTGCTGGTGCGGTGAGTCGACGGTAATAATGTCGGCGTCTCCTCTTCATTGCTAGCAGTAATCTCAACGGTCGAGCACGAGAGGATCGAGGGACGTATTGGCTTCGTGGATCGCATCCTCGATTGCGTCGCCGTCACTCTCGGGCGCATCTTCGGCAAGCCGCCGCAACACACGAGCGGCCTCGCGACCACCGATCCGGCCGATTGCGCCGATCGCCGCGTGACGCACCTCGACATCCTCGTCCTGCGCAAGGTCGATCAGCGTCGGGATGGTGTCAATATCGCCCAAATCGCCAGCCGCCCGCGCCGCCTCGAATCTCAGTTCGGCGTCCTCGTTGGCGAACTCCGCGGAGACTCGCGGCAACCATCGTGGGTCAGCGGTCCGCCCCATCGCATAGAGGGCGCTCGCCTGGAATCCTGGTTCGTCGCCATCGAAAAACGTGTCGATTAACTGATTGACGCGGGGATCGTCCGCGAAGACCGCCGCTGTCTCCAGCGCCCGACGCCGCACGAGCGGCTCGAGAACGGAGTCATCAGCCAGCCGAAAGAGCTCCCAGCGCAGTCGCTCGGACGTCACCTCATCGAGTTCACCCGACACCGCGCGCTCAGCGCTGGCCGCCAGACTCTCCAGGGCCTGGGCGACGACATCCTGCGACGGGTCCTCGTTGATGACTCGCAGCAGGATGTCCGGCAGGTCGCTCCCCTCATCCTCCCACAGCGCGGCGGCGGCTCGCTGACGGACCACCGGCGACGCGTCGGTGAGCATCGTCCGAAGCGCACGGCCAAAATGGAGATCGACGCGTTCCTCAGTCAATTCAAGGAGTAATCGAGTCACCGCGATGCGCACGGCGTCAGACAATGTCGGCCACCGCTCCTCGAGCAGCCGACCGTCCTCCCTGGTGAGGTCGGCGAGCCCGAGCACTTCAGACCCAGTCGGTTCGCCACGCGCGCACGCTTCGAGCGTTGCCTCGATCGAAGGAGCTTCGGCGAGCGCGCTGTCCTCCCGGTCAGGCTCCAGCGGCATAGGTGTACGTTTCGCCATCATCGGCGGTCGTGATGTGCGTGTCGCTCTCCAGCGTCGTCCGCAGCAGCTCCCGCGAGTATGGGCGCTCGATATTCGCGGCGGCGTAGAGGTCGTCGAACGCCGCGAGCTTGCCCTCGTCGGTGTCAATGCCTATCCGCTCGAAGGTGGCCTGGACAACCGCTTCGGGCCGACGGCGCAGTCGATCATCGAGCGGCTTCTCGGAACCGAGGCTCGGGAAGCGCTCCTCGCTGATCAGCATCTCGCTGGCGACCGTGCAGGCGTATGACGTAGGACGGAAGACGTAGCGCACGGCCCGCCGATCATCCAGTTCCAGCAGCCGCGCACTCTGATTCTCGCCTGCCAGATATTCGAGCCGGTAATGCCCGTCGTTCTCGGTCGCGGTGATCGAGATCAGTGCGCCGGGGACGAGGTTCTCCGAGAAGAAATCGTCCAGCCCGAGCAGAAACCCGCCGCGGTTCGGTGTCGGGTAGCGAACCTCAACGAGATACGTTGTATAGGACTGCGGGCACTCAAACGTCAGCACAGCCGACCGCTGGTCGGGCAGTAGCGCCTTCGGCAAGAGCCGCCGCATGTCGGCATCAAGCGGGAGCAACCCAAGGGTGTATTCGTAGAAGGTCAGCACGCGATCTACCGAGCGCACCGAGTGCGGTTCGAGGGACGGGTCACTTTCTTCCAGTAGGAAGCGAAAGTCCGTACCGATGTCATTGGGCCGGCGGCGCGTCGTTCCGAGTTGGGGCAGCGCGCTCGTGCTCCAGAAGCGCTGCCCGTTCGTGCCAACGAAGTCGAACTCGCGGTGCTCACGCGAGAGCCGGACGTTGACCGCGAAGCGAGCCAGATCGAAGTCCGGCGCGTTGGGCCGGACACCGAGGATGTCCTGTGCGAGCGTCGTGTCCGTCAGCGGCTGCTCCTGCTCGTCGATATAATCCTTGATGCGACGCAGGTCGCCGCGGCTGAGCCGCGGAACCCGGTCCTCGGAGAGCCAGTGGTCTCCGAAATGGGCCACCCGTGTGTCTTCACGCAAGCGCGCGTCGATCGCCGCTGCCAGGTCGGCATCGGCAACGTCGGACACATCAGACAGCACCAGCACCGGTGCCGGACGCGGCGCGGCCACCACGTTCGGAACTGGCGTCACCACAGGCTCTTCAACCTGGGTCACCTCAGCCTCAGGCGCAACAACCTCGTCTTCGGCGTCAAGGGTGATCAGTTGCCGCTCATCCTGATCCGACAGTGCAACCTCGGGCTCAACGAGCGCATCCACGTCGGTGGCGAGTTCCGGCGCGGTGGCTGCCTCGGCCTCAACCGCTGGCTCCTCCGCAACGAGTTCCGCCGCTGGCGCTTCTTCAGGTTGCTCCAGGATAGTGGGAACCACTTCCGGCGCCTCGACCGAGATCGGCTCCTCCACGAGTTCAGCGGGCGACTCCACGACCGCGGCTGGTTCCGCGAGTGCCTCTTCCTCTTCGATCAACGTCTCGTACAAATCAGCCGGTTCCGTGAACGTCGTCCAGGAGGGAGCAACCAGCGGTCGCTCGCGCGGCGCCACGGCTGGTCGTTCCGGTTTTGGCAACGGGGTCATCAGACGGGCGGAGAATGTATGCACCGTTGATTCGTGCTGCTCAATCGGGATGTGACCGCGTATCGTCGTCACCACGAGCCGCTCGCCATCCCGCTCCTCAATGGCGAAGATCTCTGGATTGGCGACGATCGCCTTCTCGACCGCGGCGGCGCTCGCCTCCGCTTGATCCGTGAAGTACTTGGCCAGGGAGGTCAACGACACCCGGATCGGCGCATTGGTGGCCATGAACCGTCCTTGGCCACGCATCAGTTGCATCGCTTGCTCGGCGACCTGCTTGTCTTTTTTCGTTCCGGCAAAGGTCAATTGTGTTTCTTGTTCGGCGACCATGCGTCGGGCGACTCCTCGTGGCGAAAACAAAACCAGCAACCGACCGCGGGTATGTGCGGCGCTGGCGACGTTCCTATGGCGAACAGGGCTAACGGCCCGGAGGGGTCCGGAGGGCTTCGACCAGTTGTTGGGTCGTGAGTGGAACAGACGAGTTCCGAAGGAGCGTCAAGAGGAAGGCAATATCGTTGTCGGTGAGTTGAACATTGGCGGTTGTCTCGGTCATCGGGGAGCGACTCTCCTGGCACCGGGTGGTGACGGACCCGGCAAACTTAAAGCGTCCAAACCCAGCAATTGTAGGCGTTTTCAACCTCCGCTGACAACACGCGCTCAGCTTCCACGCACGCTGGCGCGAGCTCCACTTTGCACGCACGTCACCCTCTGGTACCGTACCGCGATGCGAGTTGCGTCAGGACGGTTAGGGGGAAGTAGCAATGTTGGTCAACCATGCAAAACAACGACTGTTGGCGGGCGAACCCTCGATCGGGACGTGGCTTTCCCTCCCGTCACCAGAAGCGGCCGAGTACGTCAGCGGCCTCGGGTTCGACTGGCTCGTGGTCGATGCCGAGCACAATCCGGTCGACATTCGCACGCTGGCGCAGATGTTCAGCGCGATGAGCAAAGCCGGCATCGCGCCGATGGTTCGCATTCCGTGGAACTCACCAGAGCACTTCAAGCGGGTGCTGGACGCTGGCGCATGGGGTCTCGTCGTGCCGATGGTCAATAGCCGGGAGGAAGCGGAGGGGGCCGTCCGCGCTGCTCGGTACTTTCCAGACGGCAACCGTAGCGTCGGTGGTGGGCGTCACGCGATCAGCTTTGGTGCGGCGGCGAAGGACTACTATGCCAACGCGAACGATCAGATTTTGCTGGTCCTTCAGATTGAGCATATCGACGGCGTCGAGCACGCCGACGAGATTCTGAGTGTGCCCGGGGTCGACGCCTGTTTTATCGGACCGAACGACCTCGCCGCCTCGATGGGGATGGGTCTTGGCGTTCCGCTCGAAAGCGAAGACCCGAAGTTGGTTGAGGCGATCATGCACGTCCGTGACACCTGCCGGGCACGCGGCGTGGCCCCAGGAATCCACACGTCGGGCGCGGAGGCCGTCAACATGCGCATCGGCCAGGGTTTCCAGTTCTGCGCGATGGCCAGCGAGCTCAAGTACCTGCTCGGCGGACTGAACGGTGACATCGAACGGCTCGATTGGACCGCGTCGGACCGCGGTGGTCAGGTCGGCATCGGCCAAACCGCCGAGGAAGGTGCGGTCGTCCGCTACTAGACCTCGGCGGTTACGCAATCACCACATCGCAACACCCGTCAGCGACACGCTGACTGGTGATCGTGCCGCTGCTCACGGGACACTCAAGTGAGCAAAAACCCCCTATCCACCGCCGTACTTGCGCTGCTATTCTGCGATGGCAGGGAGGCACGATTCGGCGCGTTCGTGGCTTCTATGCCTCTCGGGTGGCGATCTCGTCGTCCGTCGGGAAGGCCGCTTCGGTAGCGAAACGTGACCATCATCGGTAGGGGGAGACATGGGACACCGGCTACTTGCTGGGTTGCTCGCGTTGGCGCTCTTGATGGCGGCACTTCCGCCTCCCAATGCGGTCCGCGCGGTGGGGTCGCCTCTCTACCCCGATCTCCGCACCGCCAAGCCATCCAGTCTCTACTTCACGCGCGTGAACATCGGCGGATCGTCGCATTATGTGCTGCGCTTTTCGAACATCGTCTGGAACGCGGGCGAAGGTCGCCTGGAACTCCAGGGCGATCCGAACCCCAACGGCAGCAACCGTATATATCAGAATATCTACGACCAGCGAAGTGGCGGCACCCGCGTCTCACAGCGGCAGATCAGCTCCGACATCATCTATCACCCAAGCCACTTCCACTACCATTTCGAAGGGTTCGCTTCCTATCTCCTTCTTCAGCGCGATAGCGCGGGCGTCTACAAAGCCACGACGAAAAAAGGCACAAAAACCAGTTTCTGTGTCATGGACACCGCCCGGATGACGTCGAGCGCGGGCGGCTCTCTTTTCTCCTCGTGCGGCAACAATCTGCAAGGTCTCACCGTCGGCTGGGGCGACGAGTACCCCGCTTCGTTGCCCGAGCAATGGATCGATGTCGGCACCGTTCCACTCGCCGACGGTGCCTATGCGATCCAGTCCACGGCCGATCCCCAAAATAAACTGGCCGAGGGCGGTCGGGACAGCAACAACGTCGGGCTGACGTACTTCACCGTGCGCGGCGGATCGATCTACATTGGCTCGACCCCGAGCGCCGCCTGCGGCGTCAATCCGACCAGCGTCACGGTGGCTTCGTACGCGACGCTCACCTGCTCGACATTCCGGGCCGGCGAGACCGTCAGGATCTACTTCGATTCGACCTCCTCGACACCGATCACGAGTACCGTCGCCACGAGCAGCGGCGCGCTCTCCAAGGGCATTCGGATACCGGAGGCACGGGCGGGCAGCCACGCGCTGATCGCGGTCGGCGCCTCCAGCGGGAGTCGCGCCACCGGCGCGTTCACCGTCAAGCCATCACTCACCCGGAGTCCTGATAGTGGGCCAGCGGGTTCGGGCGTGACCGTCACTGTCCACGGGTTTGGCTCGGGTGAAGAGGTCAAACTCAATTGGAATAACCCCAGCGGTCCAACGCTCGCCCGGCTCAACACGGACGGGCGCGGCAGCGGCAGCGTCCGCATCGTGATTCCCAACGACACGCTGGGCTGGCACGACTACACGGGCTTCGGCTACACGAGCCGGCAGCGCGCGTACGGGGCGATCAAAGTCCTTTCGGGCTACCCCGGCGGTACGGCCGACCCAACCTACAGCGGTGCCTCGCTTCCCATCGTCGCGAGCAGCGGCAGCAGTAATGCAAACAGCTCGACCCGTGTCCACGACCGAAACACGAGTACGAGCTGGGAGACGACGACCACCGCACCGCCGACCATTGCACACGTCACGGTCGACCTTGGCGAGCGTCAGCGCCTCAGTGGAATCAAATGGGTGTATCGCGTATCGCGGGCGGCGGACGAGGTCCTGATCCAGACCTCGACCGACGGCGTGTCCTGGTCGACGGTCGGTCGGTTCGGCAACGCTCCGGCAGGGAGCTGGCGCGGTGCCGCTGTCGCGCGCGACGGGCGCTATGTGCGCTTCACATTCCTCAATCCGAACAGCGATGTGGTCCTCGGTTACCTCGCCGAGGTGCAGGTGTGGGGCCAGGATCAGCTGATCAGCGCATCCGGAAACGAACCGGACCTGAGTGCGGCCACCACCACAACCGAAGCCACCTCTTCGGCAGAGATTGACGTCACCGCAACCGCGCCGCTCGCTGCTACGTCAACGATTGCGGCTTCAATTCCAGTCGAGGCATTTCCGACCGGGACACCGGACCCGACCGACGCGGCGACGCCGACGCCGGAGCCACCCGACCGTGTGATCGCCACCGGCCGCATCGCCGGCACCGGCGGCGACGGCGCCGTCTGCCGCACCGCTCCCTCCCCCGACGCCGCCCCCCTCGCCCTGCTGCCCGACGGCACCCTCGTCGAGGTCACCGGTGCTCCCGTCGACGGCTTCCTGCCGATCCGCTGCGCCGACACCACCGGCTTCGTCTTCGGGGACTTCGTTGCCTTCGGCGACGTTGCCCCCACCCCGCCCGAAACGCCGGTCGCCACCGAGCCAGTGGTGGTGGTGACGCCGACCCCCACGGCCACCCCGGACCCGATCCCGGAACCCACGCCCGCCCCCGTTCGCGTGGTGCGCGAGGTCGTGGTCCCGGTCAGTGCCGACACCTCGGTCAGCGCCGCCGACCCCGACACCCCGCAACCCGCCGCCGAGCGCACCACCTTGACGGCTGGGGGCGAAACCGGCTCACTGGCGGTGCTGACGTTTGCGGTCGATGGCGTGGAGGCCGGCACGGTGCTCGACGCCCGCCTGCTGCTGAGCGGCAGTGGCGAGCGTGCGACGAGTGGCGGCAGCCTGGCGGTGCTGCCGGGGGTCCGCGTCGATGCCGAGACCGCCACCTACCGGGCGGTGGCGGCGGCTGGTCTCATCGCGGTTGGTCCGCTGGACCCGGTGGCGCCGGGCCAGGTGACGAGTGTGGACGTGAGCGGGGTGGTGCGTGGTGACGGGACGGTGACGTTCGTGGTGCTCGGTCCCGCGGAGGCGGTGCTGACGCTGGCGAGTGCGGAGGGCGGGGCACCGGCGCGGCTGGTCCTCACCGTCGAGGAGTGGGTGCTGCCGACCACCTAGCGGACAGCGGACAGAGGACAGAGGTTAGGGACGGCAGTGATTGCGCTGTCGTCCCTGTCTTTGAGCACGATAGTGGTTGCGTCGTGGGCGCGCATGGCGGATGCTGGGGCGGGAATCGGTTGACGGTGATCCTCGGGCGATCAACGAGGGAGGTCTCTGGTGTATCAGCGCATCGTCGTCGCGCTCGATGGCTCAGGCGTCGCCGAGCAGGCACTTGGCGAGGCGGGTGAGATGGCGCGGCGCCTCGGAGTGCCGGTGCATCTCCTGCGCGTCGTCGATCCCTACTTGACCGATCACGCCAGCTTGACGGGGATGTTCGTCGATGAGCAGGCGGTCGAGGGCGCGCTCCACGAAGAAGATGAGATTGCCCGGCGATACCTGCAATCGGTCGCCGATCGCCTGGGAGCCGAGGGGCGCCAGGCGACGATCGAGGTGGCACGCGGTCCCGTCCACCGTACGATCGTCGAGCG
>JACDBO010000409.1 GCA_013694885.1 Chloroflexia bacterium
GGCACCATCGTCGCGAGATGGAGGTCGCGCGGTCGCGCGCCCCGCTCGAAGCCGTCGAAATCGGACAGTGCCAGGGCGCGGGTGAGCTGGCGGACACGGTCCGCGCGGAAGTTGAAGAGGATCACGCTGTCGCCGTCCGCGATGGTCGAGGGGCGCCCGTCCGGCGAGGCGATTACGGTCGGGTCGATGAACTCGTCGGTCACCTCCTCGGCGTATGAGCGCTCGACCGCCGCGAGCGCCGAGTTGGCGGTGGTCCCGGTGCCGTGGACCAGCGCGTCATAGGCCGCTTGCGTCCGCTCCCACCGATGGTCGCGATCCATCGCGTAGTAGCGGCCCATCACCGTACCAATCTGGCCGGCACCGGCGGCGGCGATGCGCTCCTCCAGGTCGGCGACAAACCTGGTGCCGCTCGTCGGCGAGGTGTCGCGGCCGTCCGTGATCGCGTGGATGATCACCCGGCCGGCGCCGCGCTCCGCCGCCAGCGCGAGCAGAGCGTCGAGGTGGCGGATGTGGCTGTGCACGCCGCCGTCGCTGAGGAGTCCGATCAGGTGCAGGGCGTGGTCGCCTGAACTGGTCCGGTCGATGGCCTCCAGCAGCGCCGTGTTTTGGGCGAACGAGCCATCGGCGATCGCCCGGTCGATGCGGACAATGGACTGGTGGACGATGAAACCGGCACCGAGGTTTGTGTGACCGACCTCGGAGTTGCCCATCTGCCCGGACGGGAGCCCGACGTGCTCGCCGGAGCAGAGCAGCGTCGACGACGGGTAGGTGTCGAGGAGGCGGTCCATCACCGGCGTGCTGGCGGCGAGAACCGCATTGCCCGGCTCGTCCCGACCGATACCCCAGCCGTCGAGGATCACGAGGACGACGGGCGACTGCGTACCTCGCGGTTGCTGGTTCGGCATCGGTGCGTTGCTCCTCACATATGGCGGGCTGGTCGGCTTAAGCCGTGCGACAATGCAACCCTAGCAAATCCGTGAGCGAGGGGAGAGGGGAGTGCACATGGCGACCTATCAAGTGACACTGATCGCGGGCGACGGCATCGGACCGGAGGTGACGGAGGCGACGCGGCGCGTGCTCGACGCCACCGGCGTCGGGTTCGAATGGGACGAACAGGACGCCGGCCTGATGGCGCTCGACAAGCATGGCGACGTGCTGCCGGAAGCGACGCTGGCCTCGGTCCGCCGCAACGGCATCGGCCTCAAGGGACCGATCACCACACCGATCGGCAGCGGCTTCCGCAGCGTCAACGTCGGACTCCGCCAGGCGCTCGAACTCTACGCCAATCTGCGACCGGGCCGGACCATGCAAGGTGTGCAATCGACCTTCGACGACATCGACCTCGTCATCGTCCGTGAGAACCTGGAGGACATCTACGCCGGGGTCGAGTTCGACACCGGAACGCCAGAGGCCGCCGAGGTCATCGCGGCGATCAATGCCCGGAGCAAACGACCGATTGCCGGGAACGCGGCGATCAGCATCAAGATGATCACACCGGAAGGATCGCGGCGCATCGTCCAGTTCGCCTTCGAGTATGCGCGCCAGAACAAGCGGAAGAAGGTCACCGCGGTCCACAAGGCCAACATCATGAAGTTCTCGGACGGCCTGTTCCTGCATGTGGCCCAGGAAGTCGCCAAAGACTACCCGGACATCGAGTTCAACGACCGCATCGTCGACAACATGTGCATGCAGTTGATGCAGAAACCGTCGGAGTACGACGTGCTGGTGATGCCGAACCTGTACGGCGACATCGTCAGCGACCTCGTCGCCGGCATGGTCGGCGGCCTCGGCGTCGCCCCCGGTGGCAACATCGGCAAGGACGCCTCGGTCTTCGAGCCCATCCACGGCTCGGCGCCGACCCACGCCGGCAAGAACGAGGCGAATCCGACGGCGATGATCCTCTCCGGCGCCCTGATGCTCCGCCACCTCGGCGAGCGCGACGCGGGCGAGGCCGTCGAGCACGCGGTCGCCGCCATCATCGCCGACGGCACGCAGGTGACCTACGACCTGCGTGCCGACCGCGACCCGTCGAAGGCGGCGACGACCTCGGGCATGGCCGACGCGATCATCGCGACGCTACGAGCATAGGTGCGCGGCAAATCAGCGGCCAGATGCCTAGCGCCGGACTCCTCTCGTTGCCGCTCCAGCACGGGTGGATGCATGGCCGCGCTGGAGATGGTAGGGGACGCAGTCCATATTTTCTGGCGACGTGCGTGCCTGCGAGGTTCCTCGACAGGAACGTCGGCCGATGGGTCTGCCCTATTACGATAACCGTCCATTCTCTGAGAAGTGCTTCCATGTTCTGGCGCGAAGTAGGCGACCGGCTCAGAACCTATTGCCCCCTAGTGGATTAGTCTTGTCTATTTTGAAATTTAGTCCTGCCATGTTACCCTGCCGCTGATGGACAAAGTCTTACCGATGCCGATCGAATGATGATTGAGGAGGTATCCTGATGAACGACTCGAGCGACCAATCCGCTGATCCGGGCGGAGAACCCGCCCGCCCGCTCTCCCGGCGCGGCATGCTCACCGGCGGCTTGGGCGCCGCGGGACTCGGCGCCGCGGTACTGGCCACCGGGCACGTACCCCGGCGCACGGCGCAGGCACAGGACGCCGACGCGACCCCACAATCGCATTCCGGCCATACCGGTCCGTTTGCCATGCCGGGCGTGGTCGGTGAGGTGGACCACGTCGCCAACGGCTTCAACCCGACCGACATCCTGACCGACTTCGACGGGGGCGAGGTCAGTCAGCTGTCGAATGGTCAGACGCTCCACGAGTACCGGATCACGGTCCTCAACAAGGAGATCGAGCTGATTCCGGGCACGGTTTACCCAGCCTGGACCTATAACGGCCGCATCCCTGGCCCGACGATTCGCGCTCGCGAGGGGGATCGTCTCCGCATTCGTTTCATCAACGGCGGGGACCACCCACACAGCATGCACTTCCACGGCATCCACCCTGGCAATATGGATGGGGTGTTCGACCCAGAGTCGGGGCAGATCAGACCCGGTGAGGAATTCATCTACGAGTTTGATGCCGAGCCGGCGGGACTGCACCTCTACCACTGCCACACCTTTCCCCTTGCTGAACACATCGCGAAAGGGCTCTACGGCGCGTTCATCGTCGACCCGAAAGACGGCTGGCCACCGGTCGACCGCGAGTTCGTCATGGTTATGAGCGGCTTCGATATTGACTTCGATGCCGAGAACGACCTCTACGTGGTCAACGCCATCCCGTTCCACTACGACCTCGACAAAAACCCGATCAGGATCAAGGTCGGGGAGACCGTCCGCATCTTTCTGGTCAACATGCTGGAGTTCGACCAGATCAACTCGTTGCATGTGCACGCGAACTTCTTCAACTACTACCCAACCGGCACCAGCCGGACGCCGAGCGACTACACCGACACCATCGCCCTGATGCAGGGCCAGCGCGGCATCATGGAGCTCTCCCCTTACAAGTACCCAGGTCGCTACATGTTCCATGCTCACAAGACCGAGTTCGCCGAGCTCGGTTGGACGGGCGTGTTCATCGTGGAGGAGTAGTCATGGCGACAACGACGCGGAACGCGGCGGACGAAAGCTCGGCCAAGCCGACCAGTGGGCGCACGCTGGTCCTCTTCCTGATCCCGCTCCTGCTGCTGGCGGGGGTGATCGCGCTGTTCTGGTTCACCGACGGGGCTGGCTTGCAGGTCGAACCCGCCGCGCCGATCGAGACGGTGGAGTTCCAGCGCACCGTCCTCACGCCGGGTGAGATCGAGCTGCACCTGCGCAATACCAGCCCGGAAGCGATCACCCTGTCGGCGGTCAACATCAACGATGCGCTCTGGCCCTTCACGGTCACTCCCGACCGGACGATCTCCCGACTCGGCGAGGCGACGGTCACGCTCAACTACCCGTGGGTCGAGGCCGAGGCGTACGCAATCTCGCTCTTCTCGACCAATGCTGTCGCGTTCGACACGGAGGTCGGCGTGGCGACGGAGACCGCGACCGCGTCGAAGCAGACGCTCCTGAGCTTCACCTTGGTCGGGATCTACGTCGGCATCATTCCGGTCATCCTCGGCATGCTATGGCTGCCCGCGATTCGCAACCTCAGCACGCGGGCGATGCTGTTCCTGATGGCGGTGACCGTCGGGCTGCTCCTCTACCTCGGCGTCGATGCAACCAGCGAGGCGATTGAGCAGGCAGGCGCCTTGGCGGGACCGTTCCAGGGCATCGGCATCGTCGCCATCGGCATCGTGGGGACGGTCCTGCTGCTCGACGCGATTGGTCGCCGCCAGCAAGGTGTTGGACGGACCGAGGCTGGGCAACGCATGACGCTCGCGGCCCTCATCGCCGTCGGCATCGGACTGCACAACCTGGGCGAGGGGTTGGCGATCGGCGCGGCCTACGCGATCGGCGAGGCGGCGCTCGGCGCCTTCCTGGTCATCGGCTTCATCATCCAGAACATCACCGAGGGGTTGGGAATCGTCGTCCCGATCGCCAGGGACAAGCCGTCACTCCGTATTCTGGCGCTTTTCGGCCTCATCGGCGGCGCACCGGCGATCGTCGGCGCCTGGATCGGGGGGCTCGTCGTCTCCCAGCCCTTGTCAGTCCTCTTCCTGGCGATCGGCGCTGGCGCGGTCTTCCAGGTGGCCTACCAGATCGGACGGGAGCTGGTCTGGCGCAAGGATGCCAAGCGACCGATGCCGCTGACGGCCTTCGCCGGCGTCACGGCCGGGATGCTGGTGCTCTACGTGACGGGCGTCATCATCAATTAGCCGCAGGAAACCAACGACGCGCGTCTGTGGTGGCGAGAACACGAACGAGAGGAGAGCGGGTGGTCCGGACTGATTCCCCTGAGTGGGTCTTGTGCTCCCGGCGGATGCTCTTGAGGAGCGTGGCAGCAGTGGGCATGCTGGGCGGCGGGCTCTGGCTAACCGGCTGTCAGGGCACTGCCAAGGCGATCGTGGAGATGGACGACGACGTGCGTTTCGACCCAGCGAGTTTGACCGTCAAGGTTGGGGAAACCGTGACGTGGCGGAACACGAGCACCAGGATGGTGCACACCGCGACGGGCGACCCCACGAAGGTCGTGGACCCGACGAACGTGCGACTCCCGGCCGGTGCAGGCCCGTGGGACTCCGGCCCGATTCCGGGCGGCGAGAGCTGGAGCCACGCGTTCGACATCCCCGGCGAGTATCGGTACTGCTGCGTCCCGCACGAGCTGGCGGGGATGGTTGCCACTATCGTTGTGGAACCGTGAGACCTCCTGCGCTCGCGTCGCCGCGTCCGCGATCCGTGATCGGGGCGATTTCGGCCCTGAAACAGCGTGAGGGAGCGTAGGGGCGCTCCCTCACCTGGTCTTTCCGAGAGCCTCACCGGCGGGGGCGTCGAACAGTATCGCGGGAGGTGCGGGCGAGATGACGCGGTATGTTTAAGGGCCAACCGCGAGGGGCGTCGGGGAAAGCTACCGGCAGCCGGACATCGGGTGCTGGCGGGGATTGGTCGGCGATCCTGAGCCATTCGGCCGCGACGCCGATCCGTCTGCCAGGCCGGATTCGATCTGCATGTCTGGCGTCGAAATGGGCGATGTGGGCGCGGTAAGCCGGTCGGTCGGCGCGGACGGCCCTCGGGTCACGCCAGCGATCACGGCGTACCTCAGGGCAGTCTACGTCCTGCGGGAGGAAGGCAGCCCCGTGGCGACCCAGCGGATCGCGCGCGAGCTCGGCGTCTCCGGTCCCTCGGTGACGAACATGGTCAAGCGCCTGCACGCGCTCGGGCTGCTGCGCCACGCGCGCTATCATGGCGTGGCGCTGACCGAGGCGGGCGAGCGCGTCGCCCTGCTGGCGACCCGCCGCCATCGCCTGCTCGAGCTCTACTTGGTCGAGGCCCTGGGCTACCGGTGGGACGAGGTCCACGCTGAAGCCGAGCGGCTGGCGCACGATGCCTCGGAGGAGCTGGCGGCCCGGATCGAGGCCGCGCTCGGTCACCCGACCTTCGACCCACACGGCGACCCGATCCCCAGCCGTGAGGGAATCGTCGCCCCGGTTGCCGACAGGCGCCTGCTCGATCTCGAGCCCGGTGCGACGGCGACGGTCTGCCGGGTTTCCGACCGGAACCCCGCCCAACTGCGCTACCTTGGAAAGCTGGGGTTTGCCCCGGGGGTCACGGTGGCGGTGCTCGATCTGCTGCCCTTCGACGGGCCGGTCCACGTCCGGGTCGGCAGCACGCAACGCGTGATTAGCCGTTTCTTGGCTGCGGCCGTGTCCGTCGAAGGGCGCGGTGCGGACAGAGCCGCTGGGGACGAGGGGGTGGCACGCAGGCATCAGGATCGTGGGCTGGGATGAGGATGCTACGGGCAGGGAGTAGGGCGAGTGGTGCTGCGACGGCACCGAGCCACGCCGGGACGAACGAGGCAAATCCGACCGCGATAATCCTCTCCGGCGCGCTGATGTTGCGCCACCTCGGCGAGCGCGACACGGGCGAGGCCGTCGAGCACGCGGTCGCCGCCATCATCGCCGAGGGCAAGGATGTCACCTACGACCGGCGCCCCGACCGCGACGCTTCGAAGGCGGCCACGACCTCCGGCATGGCCGACGCCATTATCGCGAGGCTGTAGACGGATCGCCGTGCCGCTGACCAACTCCCGGGCAGGCTAGCGAGTCGCACGTTGGCTGCTCGCGCGGCCGCGTGTGCCGTCGCTGCCGCGCTGGAGGTGATAGGGGACGGAGATGACGACGGTACCGGGGCGGAACAGCAACGCCGCCTTGATCCGCAGCGCCGTCTGGTTGTGCAGGATCTGCTCCCACCAGTGGCGCGGCACGTACTCCGGCAACACCACTGTCAGCGTGTCGTCGGGGCGCTGCTTGTCGATCTCGTCCAGATAGGTCAGCAGCGGACCGACCAGCGAGCGGTAGGGCGACTCGATGATCACCAGCGGCACATCGGTGGCGCTCTCGGTCCATTGCGCGCGCAGGCGCTCAATGGCGTGCTCGTCGTCGGTGATGTGGACGGCGGTGACGTTGTTGGAGATGGAGCGGGCGTAGGCGAGGGTCTGGCGGGCGACGCGGTTGAGCTGGGCGATGGGGACGATGACGGTGTGGATGATCTCCTCGGAGCGGGTGGGGGTCTGGGCGGCGAGTTCGGAAGTGGCTTGGTCGTAGTGGCGGTGGATGGCGCGGAACATCAGGATCAGCACCGGGATCAGCACGACCACGAGCCAGGCGCCGTGGGTGAACTTGGTGACGCCGACAACCGCGGCCACGATCGCCGTGGCGCCGGCGCCGACCGCGTTGATGATCCGCCCCTGTCGCCACCCCGGTTCCTTGCGGCGCTGCCAGCGGACAACCATGCCGGTCTGCGACAGCGTGAACGAGGTGAAGACACCCAATGCGTAGAGCGGGATCAACCGCTCCGTCTCGCCGCCGAAAATAGATAGCACCAGTGCGGAGAAGAGCCCGAGCGTAACGATGCCGGTGG
>JACDBO010000414.1 GCA_013694885.1 Chloroflexia bacterium
GGTCGCGACGAAGCCTGGACGATCCGCTTGACGATACCGAGCGGCTTCTGCGTCGGGTAGCCGGTCCGCTCCTTGCTGTTGGTCGGGACGATGGTGTGGAACCAGGTGTCGGTCGGCACCTTGCCGCGGGCCGCCTTCTCCGGGCCGACGAGACCGGGCGCCATATAAGGAATGCGCTCGATGTCGTCGTAGTTGAAGACGTAGCGCGTGGGGTCCTTGACGTAGACGAGGATCGTGTCGTGCTTCGGCGGCCACTTCGTCTTCGGGCGCCCACCGTAGTCGTAGGCCCAGATCACTTCGTTGAGAAAGCAGTCGCGGCCGAAGATGGCGTCGAGGAGAATCTTGACGTAGTGGACCTCGCGGGAGTCGAGATGGACGTAGATCGTGCCATCGGCGGCGAGCAGGCGGTGGGCTTCTCTCAGGCGCGGCTCCAGGAAACCCAGATAGTCGTCGAAGAGGTCGACGAATGCCTGGCTGCCGACCTTGACCGTGGCGTAGCGGCGGCCACCGAAGCCGGTGCGGTCGCCGATTGCCGAGACCGTGGTGCGGAGTTGAGTGCGGCGCTGGGTCTTGCCGGTATTGAATGGCGGGTCGATATAGATGAGGTTGACGCTCGCCGGTGGCATCGCGCCCAGGATGGGCAGGTTGTCGCCGAAATGGATCTCGTGCCGCACGTCGCCATCCCTTGTTGCGCGAGCGTCGTCAAACACGGGTAGTGTACGGTCACCGCGGCGAGGTCGCCATGCCGCCCGCGCCGGGAGTTGCCGTCGGTCCATCGCTGACCGGTAGGGTACGCTGGTGACACGACGCCTCAGCTGCTGGAGAACGCCGCGTGACCACACTCACTCACCGTCCATTTCGGGGCGACGACGACCGGCACCGAATGCGGGCGTTCTTGACCGAGGTGGCGTTACTGGCTGGGCCGCTGGCCGGGTACTTCCACATCGGTGATCTCATCTGGCGGCTCTCTCCATCCATCGCGACGGACACGCCGCGATGGATCGAGCTGTGGGAGGACGAGACGGGGCAACCCATCGGCTTTGCCTGGCTGGATGCACCCGACTTGGTCGATGTGCAGATCCACCCGCGGCTGCTCCAGCCGGCACCGGTCCTGAGGGAGATGGTGGCTTGGGCGGAGCGCGCGCTGCGACAACGCGCGGCGGACAACGGGACGGCGGCGCCCTCGGCGGTGCGCGTCGACATCCCGGTGTCGGACGGCGCCCTGTCCGCAGCGCTGGGCGAGCTGGGTTTTCGGGACACCGGGCGCGATCTCTTTGTATTGCTGGCCCGCGAACTCCTCGACCTGGACGATCCGGTGATCCGCGCCGTTCCCGGTGTTGTCGTGCGAGACTTGGCCGTTGTTGTGGGCGACGACGTTGACCGACGGGTGGTGCTGGAGCACGCGGTCTGGCCATCCTCACGGGCGAACGCGGAGAGCTACCACCAGCTGCGCGGCCAACCAGTCTACCGGGCGGATCTCGACCTCGTCGCGCTGGCGCCGAACGGCGAATTCGCGGCCTACTGCATCTGCTGGCTCGACCCGGAGACGCGGGTCGGACAGTTCGAGCCGGTCGGGTCCAGTCCACATCATCGCCGCCAGGGCTACGGCGCAGCGGTGATGACCGAGGGCCTGCGCCGCCTCCATACCCTCGGCGCCGTCTACGCCACGGTGGGCACCGGGGCGGACAACGCCGCCGCCCTGCGTCTGTACGAGTCGCTCGGCTTCTACGAGGCCGTTCGCTACCGGGAGTGGACGAAGGGGATAGGAGTTTAGAGGACAGAGGACAGAGGACAGAGGACAGAGAAAGGCTATCCGTTTATCATCGCTTCGAGAACGAGTTGCTGGCCCTCAATTCCCCTATCCCCTGTCCTCTATCCTCTATCCCCTCGTTATGGAGGAAGAGCCATGAATGTGGTCGTTGATACGTCGGAGAGTCCGCACGCGGCGCATCGGCCGGTGGCAGTCGATGCGGTGGTGCTGGACGATCCGGTGCTGGCGCCCCGGATGCGCGTCAACCGGGCGGCGACGCTGCCGTCGCAGTACCGGCACCTCGAAGAGACGGGGCGGCTCAACAACTTCCGGCGCGTGGCCGGAACTTACGATGGGCCGTTCGAGGGCATCTACTTCAACGACTCGGATGTCTACAAGTGGCTCGAAGCGGCGGCGTGGGCGCTGGCAGCCGGGCCGGGCGATGCCGCGGGCAATGACCTCACGGGGATGGTCGAAGCGGTGATCGACATCGTCGCGGCGGCGCAGCAACCGGATGGGTACCTCAACACCTGGTTCGCGCTTGAGCGGGCGGACGAGCGCTGGTCGAACCTGCGCGACTTGCACGAACTCTACTGCGCCGGGCACCTGATCCAGGCCGCAATCGCCCACCACCGCGCCACCGGCAGCCGCCGCCTGCTCGACGTGGCGGTCCGCTTCGCCGACCTGATCGTCGACACCTTCGGGCCGACGGGCGAGGGCAAACGCGAGCAGACCGACGGGCACGAGGAGATCGAGCTGGCCCTGATCGAGCTGTACCGCACCTCCGGCGAGGAGAGGTACCTCGACCAGGCGGCGTTCTTCCTCGACCTGCGCGGGCGCGGCACGATCGGCAGCAGCCCGTACCACCAGGACGCGACGCCGCTTCGTGAGCAGGAGGCGATGGTCGGCCACGCTGTCCGCGCCGTCTACCTCAACGCCGGCGCGGCCGACCTCGTCGCAGAGACGGGCGACGCGGCCTTGCGGGTGGCACTGGAGCGGATGTGGGCGACGATGACCGGACGGCGGATGTACGTCAGTGGCGGCATCGGGGCACGCTGGGAGGGCGAGGCGTTCGGCGCCGACTACGAGCTGCCGAACGCCCGCGCCTACACCGAGACCTGCGCCGCGATCGGCTCCCTTATGTGGAGCTGGCGGATGCTGCTGCTCACCGACGCCGACGACACCCGATTCGCCGACCTGATCGAGTGGACGCTCTACAACGCGGTGCTCCCCGGTTTCTCCGTGGACGGCGGCGCGTATTTCTACCAGAACCCGCTCGCTGACGACGGCGCGCATCGCCGTCAGCCCTGGTTCGGGTGCGCCTGCTGCCCGCCGAATGTGGCCCGCCTGATCGCCTCGCTGCCCGGCTACGTCGCCAGCGTCACCTCGGCCCGCGCCGGTGAGTCGGACAGTACCCACGACACGGTCTGGCTGCACCTCCTCGCCGCCGGCACGGCGACGATCCGGCTGCCGGGCGGCGGCGCCGTGA
>JACDBO010000431.1 GCA_013694885.1 Chloroflexia bacterium
TGCACCAGCGGTGCTCGCGCTGGCGCGCGGTGAGGTGCCGGGCGCGGCGCAGCCTCAAGGCAACGGCGCCGCGACGAGGGCCAAGCCGGCGATCGGCGACCCAGCGCCGGCGATCGAGCTGCCGACCCTCGCCGGCAAGCAGCTCAGCCTCGCTCAGCTCAGCGGCACGCGGACGCTGGTGCTCTTCTGGAATCCAGGTTGCGGGTTTTGCGCTCGCATGCTCGATGATCTCAAAGCCTGGGAGGCCAAACGATCGAAGGGGGCGCCGAAGCTGCTCGTCGTCTCCACCGGAACGGTCGAGGCGAACCGGGTGATGGGTCTGCGCTCGCCGGTGCTGCTGGACGAAGGCTTCGCGACGGGCAACGCCTTCGGCGCCAGCGGGACGCCCTCCGCAGTGCTGATCGACACACGAGGCAGAATCGCATCGGAACTCGCGGTCGGCGCCGACGCGGTGTTTGCTCTGGCCGGGGCGAAGCGGGTCGGGGCCAAGACATCAGTCGAGTAGTAGAGACCGTCGAGGGGGCCCAAAGGGAGAAGCGCCAAGCGCCGCCGAAAACCCCTCGCTCATGGTTGTCGGAGATGCCCTGTCCATCAGACCGCGGCATGCGTGGAGTGTCGTGACGATCCGGAGCGAGCGCCTGCCCTGAGGGATCGAAGGGTATCGCTGTTTCGGCGCCGGGACCAGCAAGACTCCTCACCGGCTCGGCATGGCAGCCTCAAAGATCGCCCGGGCTACACCGGGAGATCGCGGCGGTCGAAGATGAGGGCGCCGGCGACGACCCCGATGAGGCCGGAGAGGGAGAGGACGGCGGCGTCGAGGGGGCGGATCGCGCCGTTGACCAGAGCGTGGGCGGGGTCGAAGTAGTTGAAGAGACTGTAGGGCGCGAGCGGTTCGAGGACCGACCATACGTCCGCGAAATAATCCACAAAGTAGGAGATGACGAGCACCGCCGTCGCCATCCCCACCACCCGTCCACTGGTGCTCGACCCGGCTGATGCCCAGAGGGTGAGTCCTCCGATTGCCCAGGCCAGGAGCGCCGCCGTCATCGTCAGCTGCACAAGATGGGCGTAGGTGAGTTCACCTTCCGGCCGGGCGACGAGCACACCGATCAGTGTGCCGGCGGTCCCCGCCAGGCTGAGCGCCGCGCTGAGTGCGACCAGCCCGGCGACCCGCGCCGCGTAGATCGAGCGCCGCGAGATCGGCCGGGCGAGCGCGACGGCAATCGTCCCGCGGTCGATCTCACCGGCGAGGCTGCGCGCCGCGAAGCCGACCATCGCCGAGGAGATCAGCACGAGGTAGAGCGGGTGCGTATACCCGAACGAGAGGAACCCGGCCAAACCGCTGAGGGCGACGAATTGGGGGTCGAGGCGCGCGATCGCTTGCATACCGGGCGGCAGCGTCTCGACGAGACTCTGCAGCCCCTGGGCACCACCCATAGAGTCGGCGATGAGCGGTTCGAGGAGCTGAAAGACCAGGATCCCCGCCACCAACGCCAGCGTGCCACCCACGCCGCGGCGAAGCAGACGCCCAACGAGGAGCGCGACCGTCATAACGGCCTTTCCTTTGCGCCGCGGCGGTCAGCTGGGATGTCGTCGGTGTCGTAGAAGTCCATAAAGACATCCTGGAGGCGGGGCGGCTGGAGTGAGAAGTCCCGCACGTCGGTGGTCGCCAGAAAGCGCAGCAACGCATTGACATCCTGCCCGAGCGAGAGATGCACTACCCCGTCCTCTCGCCCGACGAGCTGGACATCGGGGATCGCGGTGAGACCCGACGGCACGTCTCCGGCGAATCGGACCGTCGCCACCTGATGGTAGCGACGCTTGAGATCGGCCACGGTCTCGTTCGCCACCAACCCTCCACGGCGCACCACGGCGACGCGCTCACAGGTACGCTCGACTTCGGCCAAGTCGTGCGATGACATGAAAACGGTCGTGCCGCGGTCCCGCAGCTCGCGGAGAAGCGCCTCGAAATTGCGCTGGATCAGCGGATCGAGCCCATCCGTCGGCTCGTCGAGGATCAGCAGCTCGGGGTCATGCTGCAATGCGGCGATGATGGCCAGTTTCTGGCGCATCCCCTTCGAGTACGTCCCGAGCCTGCGCTGCAGCGACGCCTCATCCAGCTCGACCGCCTCGCGGACTCGCTCCCGCAGACGGGGCGATCGACCGGAGAGTCTGGCGGCGAAGTCGAGCTGCGCGCTTCCCGCCATATCGGGGTAGAGGGCATCGGCGGTGACGAGGTAGCCGACATTTCGGCGGACGGCGACACCGTTGGACCAGACATCGTGACCGAGGACGTTGGCGGAACCCGCGGATGCGCGAAGAAACCCCATCAGGATGCGGATCGCCGTCGTCTTGCCGGCTCCGTTCGGGCCAAGAAATCCGAAGATCACACCGCGAGAAATCGACAGCGTGACATCGCTGAGTGCCCGCACGTCGCCGTAGCGCTTGGTCAGACCTTTGGTGACGATGACTGAATTATCAGAGGAAGCATGTCCGGTATCGACCATGCTTCTGAGCCTACCACGCGCGGCGTCCGCAACCCACCGCGAAACCTCGCGGTTGGTAGCATCCCGTTCTCACCGGCACCGGTCGTGCGACGCACTGGATGAGTGGTGAACATACCAAAGGAGTATCTGATGATCGGATTTCCCAGGAACGTAGCCAATCAGCAGACCGCATGGGCGAGGCGCCGGCCCTACCCAACATTCGCGGCGCGCGGCATGGTGGCGGCGGCGCATCCGTTGACCGTCGAGACCGGCGTGCATGTACTTCGTCAGGGCGGCAACGCGATCGATGCCGCCGTCGCCGCCGGGTTGACCGCCGCGGTGGTCATGCCCGAGATGTGCGGACTCGGTGGCGACCTCTTCGCGCTCATCCACGACCCCCGCCGCGGTGGCGTCGATTCGATTCACGGGAGCGGTATCGCGCCGCGCAACTCGTCGGTCGAGCAAATGCGGCGGCACGGGGGGGGCGACGGTCGCAAGATGCCCTATCAGGGTCCGCTTTCGATCTCGGTGCCAGGGATGGTCGATGCCTACTTCACCCTGCTCGACCGGTACGGCAGCTTGCCGTTCGCATCGGTCGCCGAACCCGCGATCGCTCATGCCGCCGACGGTTTTCCGCTGCAAACCCTTGGCGCGGGCGCGATTGCCGGCAGCGCGGAAGTGCTCGCGCGGGACGCGGCGGCGGCAGCGGTCTTCCTGCCGGCCGGCCAGGCGCCCACGCCGGGCACGATCTTCAAGCAGACCGACCTTGGCCGCACGCTGCACCAGATCGCGACCGATGGGCGCGAGACATTCTACCGAGGGGATGTCGCCGACCGGATCCTTGCCTACCTTGGTGAGGTCGGCGGCGCGCTCACGCACGACGACTTCGCCGACCATACGACCGAAGTCACGACACCGCTCTCGATCGACTATCGCGGCCACACCGTGTACCAGACCGGGTTGCCGACGCAGGGATTGATCATGCTGGGCGCGCTCAACATCATCGAGCACGCCCCAGCGCCGCTCGACCCGCTCTCCGCCGGCGATGTCCACCTCATGGTCGAGGCCAAGAAGCTGGCGTACGCCGACCGGCTCAGGCACGCCGGAGACCCGACCTTCGTGTCCACCCCGCTGGACGACATGCTCTCCAAACCGTGGGCCAAGGACCGGCACGCCAGCATCGACCCGACGCGGGCCGGGGCGTCGATGCTCGCCGGGCAGCATCAATCAGGAGACACCACCTACATCTGTGTGGTCGACGGCGACGGGATGATGGTCTCGCTGATCCAGTCGGTATCGAGCGCCTTCGGCAGCGGCGTCGTCGGTGGGGACACCGGAGTCGTGCTGAACAATCGGGCCGGTCGCGGCTTCACGTTGGAGGAGGGGCATCCGAACACGTACGCGCCCGGCAAGAAGACGATGCACACCCTCAACTGCTTCCTGATCGCCGACGAACAGGGGCGCCCTGTCCTCGTCGGCGGCACACCGGGCGGCGATGGCCAGCCGCAGTGGAATATGCAGACGATCGTGGGTATGGTCGACGCCGGGCTCGACGTACAGGCGGCGATCGAGCTGCCACGCTGGACGAGCTGGCCGGGTACGGACCCACTGTCCATCGACAACCCGTTCGAGCTGCGCATCGAAGACCGCATGGGAGCGGACACGATCGCCTCGCTGGCGGCACTCGGTCACGACGTCCGCACGGTGGGCGCCTGGAGCGCCGGAGGGGCGTCTCAGGTTATCGTCCGCGACCCCACGACCGGAGTCATGGCCGGTGGCTCCGATCCGCGGGTGGAGGGGAGCGCGCTCGGTTTCTAGGAGCGGATTGTTCCTAATCTGAAAAAACGTCATTCCGAGCGGCTGGGCTGCCACGCGGAATCTCTCGTTCATGGGAAACAAGACTCCCATGAACGAGAGATTCCTCGCTGATAACTATCACTGCGGCTCGAAATGACAGACGTGTGGTTGTGTCCAGACGGCCACACGAGACGAATCGGCCCTACGCCACCGTGAACGGGGCGATCATGCCGAGCGCAAAGTGCGGCGCGCCAGTCGCCGCGTCCCGCTGGAAGCAGATGGCGAAGTACTCGCCCGCCTCGAGATCCATCACCGCCCAAACAGTCTGGCCCGAACTCATCGGCGCTGCGCCTCCCACCGTGGTGAACGGCGCGCCACCGGCTGCCGGAGAAGCGGCGGGACTTGCCACCGGCGAGGCGTCGATGGAGGCCGCCGGGCTGGCCGTGGGCGGCTGGGCCATCATTTGCATGACCTGATCGAACGTCACGCCAGCCACGAGCTGGAAGATAGTCATCTCATGGAGCTGATCGCCGTCGTTGAAGATTTCCCAGGAGGTGGGCCCGGATGGGGCGTCACTCGGCAATGAGTCGAACCCGAAGTCAACCAGCGTCACCTTGGTGTCCGCGACAGCGGGGAGGGCATTGCCGGCTCGGGCCGTGACTTCGACCGCGGCGTGCATCCCCATCGCGTAGTGGGGCATCCCGTCCGCACCGGGGATAGCGCAGGCGACCACGTACTGCCCCGGCGCCAGGTTCATGGCGACCGTCGCGCGCTCACCCGGACCGACACTGGGCGGGCCACCGAAGCTGCTTGCCAACTCGAAGAGGGCGCCGGGATCCGATTCCTGCATCGCCGCCTGAATGTCCTCGACCGTCGCATCACCCGTCGGCCGCAGGAACAGCGCGTGGTGCAGATCCTGGCCCTGGTTGTCGATGGTCAGCAGCGTCCAGCCGCCGTCGATGGTGGCCGGAATGTCGAATGCATAGTCGGTGGCGGTGATGACGACCTCGGGATAGGTCGCAACCGCCGGTGTCGCTCCTTGCGCGAACACCGCGGTCGGTGTGCGCGAGGCCAGTGCCGCCGCCAGTCCTGCCACGCCCACGCCCTGGAGCGTTGCCCGCCGCGTCAACCGTCCCGCCAACATGCCATCCAATGATTGCTGGTTCACGTGAAGCCCTCCTTTGCCCTATCGACACGAATTGTCCGCTTGCGGCCCACGCC
>JACDBO010000442.1 GCA_013694885.1 Chloroflexia bacterium
GCCGGTTCACGTTCCGGCCCGCCGCGATGGCATCCACCGAGCACCACGAGCCGGCGTTGCGGCCCCGCCGATGCGTGGGTGGGCGCGAGTGCATCCCCCGTCGCCCGACGTTCGGTGTACGATAGGCGCGATCACCCGCGCGAGCGTATATCGAACGCCTCGGACGGCTTGGGTGCGCCCGGTGCGCAATGGACAGGGCGGTGGTGGGGCAGGGCGGCGCTCACCAGCTCGCGTTTGGAGCGGAGCAGCAGTTCAATGGCTTTGAGGTCTTCGCCGGTCGGGAGTCTGACGGGGTTCCTCGTCGAGGCGGCCCCCGCGTTCGCGCCGGATCGACCGCTCGTGCCGGGCAAGCCGGAGCGGCGCACGAAGCGCGCGTCGCGGCGTCGGCGCGGTCAGACTGATGATCAGATCGAGCCGCTCGCCGAAGCCACCGTCGCCTCCGCCGCGACGGCGGTCCGGATCGCGCTTCCGGCCGCGCTCTTTGTCGTCGCGCTCGTCCTCTTCGCCGTGCGTCTCGGTGCGGCGAACACCTATGCCTACGACGAGGTCTACCACGCCTTCACCGCCGCCGAGTACCTCAAAGGCAACGCGGATGCCCATATGGCGGGCCACGCGGTACCCGAGCCGAAGCCGAACCCCAATGTCGCGTACGAGTGGACGCACCCACCGCTCGGCAAATTGCTGATCGCGGTCGGCATTTTTGCCTTCGGCGACGAGCCCGTCGGCTGGCGGGCGATGTCGACCCTGTTCGGCGCGATCGGGATCGTTGTCGTCTATTTCCTCGGGTGGCAGCTCACCGGTCGGTGGACCGTGGGCCTGCTCGCCTCCAGCCTGCTGATGGTCGATGGACTCTACTTCGCGCAGTCGCGCACGGGCACGCTGGACATCTTCATTGTTACGTTCACGACCTCCGCGCTCCTCGCGTTCCTCATCTATCTCCGGGCGCCGCCCGACGCGGCCCGGCGCGCCCTCCTCGTCACCGGGCTCTGTATAGGCTGCGCTATCGCTATCAAGTGGAACGGAGCCTATGCCTCGGTATTTATCGGGCTCGTCGCCCTTTGGCGGGTGGGGCGGCTCTGGGTCGCCGGGTCCAAGCCGGGTGCGCCACCGGCGGTCATCCGTGGGGCGCGCCAACAGGCGCTCTGGATTCCGGTGGCGCTGATCGCTGTGCCGCTGCTGGTCTATCTCGCGTCGTACATCCCGTTCTTCCTGAGCGGTTATGGCATGGCGGATCTCATCGACCTACATCAACGGATGTTCCGCTACCATTCCCAGCTCAAATCCACCCATCCCTACGCGTCGATCTGGTGGACTTGGCCGCTGGACTGGAACCCGGTCTTGTACGACCTGATGTGGGATGGACCGAAGTCGGCTCGCGCCTACGGGATGGGGAACCCGCTCATCTTCTGGGCACTGGTGCCGTCCGTCGCCGCCGTCGCCTGGAGCTGGTGGCGGACACACCACCGTGCGGCGCTGACGGTGCTGCTGATCGGCTTCTTCGGACAGTGGTTGATCTGGATGTTCTCGCCGCGTACGGCGTACATGTACCACTTTTTACCGGCGGTGCCGTTCGGGGTCATCGCGATCGCGACCCTGCTGGAAGCCGGCTGGCGCCGCGCCACCCGCCCCGCCCGCGCGGTGGTCCGCGGCTACCTCATCGCCGTCATCATCTTCTTCGCCTTCTTCTACCCGATCTGGGCGTCGGTCTGGCTGACCCCGGAGCGGCTCGAGATGCGGATCTGGTTCGAGAGCTGGCGGTAAGGGCCCTCACCCCCCAACCCCCTCGCCCCCGCAGGGGGCGAGGGGGAGCACGCCGATCAAGACATGGTTATTCGTCCTCAAGAGCGAGGTCGGGGAGAATTTCTGCCGTGTTCAGAATACGGTCAAGAACTGAAGGCAGGTCAACAAATACCTCGTAATTGTGGAAGCGCAGCACACGGTAGCCAAAGGAGCTTATGTATCGAGTGCGAAAAGTATCTTGCTCGGTCTGCTCATCGTGAATAGCGCCGTCCAGCTCAACGACGAGTCGATTGTCAGGACAGCAGAAATCGAGCACGAATGGGCCGAAGGGGTGCTGCCGGCGAAACTTCATGCCTGCCAACCGACGGTTACGCAATTGTTCCCAGAGAAGCTGTTCGGCGGATGTTTCCGTTTGTCGCAGCCGGCGCGCTGCCTCGATCAGCTGCCGCGACGTTTCTCGCCGTCCGTGTGGACCACGCTGCTGTCGGCTGTCCATCTCGTGCCTGCCCTCCCTCGCGGCGTTGCCAAATCTCCCCCTCGCCCGCGCACGGGAGAGGGGGTTGGGGGGTGAGGGCCTACCCCCGCACGTCGAAGACGACGTAGTGCTCGGTCTCGGCCACCACCGGGTAGCGGGCCCGGTAGCCGGCCTCGTTGGGGGTGAAGTTCTCCCGCACCCACGTGTCGATGACGACGAACGAGATGTTGTGCGCCGCGATGAGCGCCGGCGCCGCCGGGTCGAGCGCGAAGATGCGCCGCAGATCCCGCTCGGTCGGCGCCGTGTCGATGCCGCGTGGCCACAGCCAGCCCCGATAGCTCATCACCACCAGCCGCCCGCCGAGCATCGAGACCGGGTGGCTTGACTGGAGCCCGGTG
Organism: Chloroflexia bacterium; assembly: GCA_013694885.1. Classification (GTDB taxonomy): domain Bacteria; phylum Chloroflexota; class Chloroflexia; order Thermomicrobiales; family UBA6265; genus JACDBO01. Next base: position 2,614 of record JACDBO010000442.1, read on the forward strand.
GCGAAGACGGCATCGGCCGGGGTCGCGGCGCGGACCTGCTCGGCGAGCGTGATCTCCTCCGCGGTCAGCCAGGTGTAGTCGTCCCGTTGCACATGAATCTGGTCGAGGAGACCACCGAGGGTCATCGTGCCGACCACCACCAGCAGCAGGAACCGCATCGCCGGCATCGAGACCTTTTGCCACGTGCGCGCGATG
>JACDBO010000279.1 GCA_013694885.1 Chloroflexia bacterium
CGAGAGAAGCTCGTGGATTCGCTTGCCTCGATCTGACCACACAGCTAGGTTTGTACCGTTTACACTCACGGTGGGAAAGTGATCGAGAGCATCACGGAGCGCTACTAGTGGATCATATCCAGTCCATGCAACGGCCATAAAGTCCTGAGAGAATGAACGATGAGTGATACCTGCTCGCGGCGGCTCATTGAATGACTTCCAGTAGAGTTGCTCCTCATACGGTAGAGTCCAAAGATCCTTCAAATAAGCGTAAACTTGCCCCTCGTCATTGACATCATCGGAGAACAGACTCCACGATCCTCTGCAATCGATGGTCGATCCGCTGATGGCGTACCTGTCCGGATGCTGTTTGTACTTGGAGAGTACTTCGGCTTTGAAGTATGCAGGTGAAATAGGATCAGGTGGTTTCTGAAAGGGCAGCACGGGTCCGTCTTCTGGTGGCCATACTCCGACGCAAGAGGTCGGCAGCTCCTGCGCGATAAAGGATGCTTGCCGGTTCTGGGCTTTCTGGATTCGCGAGAGTCTCGTAGCCAGTTGTTCAGAGGAGATGAGTTCCTCGACGACTTGGACACCTCGTAGGAGCGAACCTACTACGAGACCAGATTCATGGAGTTCTTCGATATTTGCGCTCAATGCTGACTCATTGATCAGAACTGATTCGCCCGTGCGATGGATACGGTAGTTGGAAAAGCCCTTCCAGTCATCGCATCGATGAAAATCAAAGACGCGCACAAGTGCTTGGTTAGTTGCGAGCATGTACTTGCCGAGTATTTCGGCGTGGATTAGGCATAGGTGTCCACTGGACAGTTGCCGGACGTGGATGAGATCGGCGAAATCACCATACGCATCGAGACGAGAGAATGCGCCTCTATCCGCACGCCAGTGCAAGCTGCTTGCTTGAATGAGGCGCTGGTTGAGCTCTAGATAGGACTTCCTTGGCGGTAGCCCCGGAAAAAATCGCTGGAAAACGAGAGTCTCCCCTGGCTCTAAATCCCGCCAACCCGTGTACGGGCGAGGAAAAACGAGCCAAAGGTCGAGTTCGGTTGCGTTTTGCCCTTCGCGGGCCTCCAAACTCCATCCCTCACTTGCGCCAAAATTCCAGTTGAGCAGCTCATCACGCCAGTTGTCGACAAGTTTGCTCCTGTCAACAAGTACCGTGTCGATGTAAGCGTGATCTAGCGACACGAAAACGGGAACGTCCCCCTCAAGAGAGCCATGAAGGAAAGCCTTGCCATCTATGTTCCTCGCCCAGGAGGGGAAATCATCAGTTCCTCGCGGAGGAGGATTGTCAAAGGCTTTGAGGAACGCTGTAACTTCGTCGACCTTTAGCATCTCTTTGCCTGTCCAGGAATCTTCACTGAACCCGTTTGGGGTTGATGTCATTTTAGTGTCAACATTGCCAAACTGCACTGCGCCTGCGCCGGCATCTCATTCCTCCTCAATGCCCGGAGCGACGCTTGGCATCGGGCAATCTCACACGATCGCGTCGGCGACGAGCAGCCGCTCGCCATAAGCGGGATTCTCCCGCAGGATCTCCATCAGGCGAAGCGCGGCGCCATTGGGCCGGCGGTGGCCTTGCTCCCATGCTCGCACCGCCTGCACCGAGACGCTCAGCACCGACGCAAAGACCGGTTGCGACATGCCGAGGCTGTCCCGCACCGCGCGAATCTCCTCAGGGGCCATCGGGATACGTGAAACCGAGGCAGCGGACCGCCGCGAGCGGGGTACGCGGCGACCATGGGAGCGCGGCTTCGGAATGCGCTGGTTCCACTCACGGTAAGCAGCGAGCCAAAGGGCGGCAACATCGAGAGCGTGGAGCAGCGCCTCGTCCGGTGAATCCCCGTGCGTGGTGGAGCCGGGGAGCTCGGCCGCGGACGCCAGAAAGACCTGATCTTCTTCAGACCATCGCACCAAGTAGGTGTAGCGCTTCGACCGCTCCACATCTTCCGGTATTACATCAATTTCCGGATCGAGTTGGAGGTCAACCATCGTCCCGTCTTTCTCCCACGCGGGCCGGTAGATCGCTGAGGCGAGTGCCGAGGCCATCCGCCTACGGGTTGCGTACCCGCTCGATCGCCTCGCGAACCTGCCGTTGCTGGTAGGGCTTGGCGTCTGCGCCGTCACCACCGGACAGGGTGACTTCGGTCTCAACGTGCTCGGGATGCTGCCACACCGTGTGACTGCCTTTGCCTCGATCCTTCAACCGGCGAAACCCTGCGTCGCGGAGTTCCGCCTTGAGCTGTCGAATCTTTGGCGGCACGCCTGTCCCTCCACGTCACGGATACTACCACGAGGTAGTACGTCTCCGATCTGTTGAGCGCATCGCGTGATGTGTTCGATGGCGTTATCAGCGGAGCGTCACGACGGCGAGGATGGAACGGACGCACCGGGGTCGGCGTCAACACCTTGGCGGTGTCGATAACGGCGGGTCTTGGCGATATTGCCGCAACGCTCCATCGAGCACCACTGCCGCTGTCCGGGACGGGAAGTATCGACGAAGAGGAGGATACAGCGAGGGCTGGCGCACTCGCGGATACGGCCGGCGTGCGCGCCGGTGAACAGGTCGACGGCGTCCCGCGCGATGGTTGCCAGCGCGGCGGCCACGCTTCTGTCCTGGTGCCAGTGCGACTTGCCGGTGGCGGAGTCGATCTGCGGCGCGAGCGACGGCATGGCCGCCGCATCGTTGATGGTCGCTAGATCGACCGCGTCGAGCGACTGATCGTGGGCGATCGCCCACGTCGCGCGCCAGATGGCGTCCCGTAACACCCGCGCCGCATCGAATTCGCGAGACGTGACCGACAGCCCGTGCAGGGCGAGTTCCGACTCCGCGAACCAGCGCCCGAGGTCGGCCGGCGCGCGGAAGTCGTCGACCGGAGTCTGTTCCACCACGCCACCAGTGTTCGCGAAGTCGATGCTGACGCGGCCCGCGACTAAATGGAACGCGACTGGTTTGTCGGTGTGCTGGTTTGCGAAAGTCATGGTGCAATCGTGACCTTGAACAGATCGACATGAGTGTCGGCGTGCCGCCACGGCGAATCCGGCCATGCTAGCAACCCGGCGGAGCCAGCGTCGAGGAGGGCCGGAGCGAAAGGAATGAATGGTGACTCCGTGGCCCACCTAACTTCCGTACCGCGAAAAGCAAGATGAGCAGCCCCGCCGCGCCAAGACTGCCACCCTCTCTCGCAAAGGCGACCAACGCGACTCCGACCGAGCCAAAAAACAACACGACACTGGGCAGCAGGAACCCCACTGCACCGGGATTGGCGAGTACCTTGCGGTACCGCCCAATCACTGACTCGTCATTCCGCCAATCACCGCAGCGGCCGGAAGAACGTTCGGATGCTCTCGGCGAGCAGCTCGGGTTCCTCCTTGGCGACGAAGTGACCGCCGCGCGGCAGCTCCCGCCAATACCGGATATCCGTGTGGAGCCGGGCGACGTAGTCGCGCGGTGGGCGCTTCGCTGGGTCGTTCGCCGGGAGGGCGACACCGGTTGGAACGGTGATCTTGTCGTTGGGGCCGAGCGGTTCCAGCACCTCCGCGTAGTAGCGATTGGCCGCGTTGATCGTTTCCGTTGCCCAGTAGATCGTCACATTCGCGAGGAGGTCGTCCCTGGTGAAGTGGTCCTCGATGTTGCCGATCGGGGGAACCGTCCACGCGTACCACTTCTCAATGATCCAGGCCGCCAACCCCGCCGGCGAGTCGTTGAGGCTGTAGGCGAGGGTTTGGTGCTTTGTGCCGAGGATGTGGGCGTAGGCACCCTCCCGTGCTCCCCGCGTTTTTCTCAGGTCCATGTACGCTCGCTCGGCGTCGCTCATGGCGGGCGACTCCGGTCCGAGGTGCGGCGATGGATTCGCGGGGTCCGTCGTGTGGTAGCCGATAACGTTGTCAGGATGATCGAGGCAGAGGTAGCCGGCGATGCTCGCGCCGATGTCGTAGGCGTGGATCCCGAATCGCTCATGTCCTAGGTCAGCCATCAGTTTGCGGAAAAGGTCGGCGATGGCGCGGTCCTCGAATCCGGCGTTGGCCGGACAGTCGGAGAAGCCGTGCCCCGGTATCGACGGCACGACGACGTCGAACGCGTCAGCCGGGTCACCTCCGTGCGCGCCTGGGTCGGTGAGGTGCTGAATCAGATCGAGGTACTCGTACGGCGAACTGGGGTAGCCGTGCGCAAGGAGCAGGGGCAGGGGCGCGGGACCCCGGCCTCGGCGGTGAATGAAATGAATTCCCATTCCATCGAGCACGGTCCGAAAGTTGGGTAGCGCATTCAACCGTGCCTCCTGCACCCGCCAGTCGAATCCGTCTCGCCAATAGTCGACCAGGTCGCGCAGATAGTCGCGCGGCGGGCCGAAGGTCCAGCCCAGACCCGGCAGCTCGTTCGGCCAGCGGGTGCGGCCCAGGCGGCCCCGCAGGTTGTCGAGTGTCGCGCGCGGGATATCCACCTCGAAGGGTTCCACGTTCGTCATCGACCAGTGCCTCCTCCCCGGCGCGCGACGACGCTTAATGTCGGACGATACTGCCGCCACCGCGCCGCTCCAGTGCTTACCACACCAGTATAACAGGTGTCGTTCGGTGGCGTGCGGGCAGACCCTCGAATCGGCGGATTCGGGCATACTCCCCGCACGCGCGGGACGACGGTCCTTCGATTGAGCAAAGGAGCAGCGAGACGATCATGACCGAGACACCGACGACGACCGGCCCGAACCCGCTCTGCGAGATCGGGCGCACCCATCCCCGCGACCGCCACCGGATGCGCCCACTCGACGGCTACGACGGCGTCTGGGTCTGCGCCCGCCATGAGATCTTCGCGACCGTCGTCCCGCAGGAGACCGCCGACGCCCTGGAGCGCGGCGACGCCTACACCATGCAGGACGGACTAGCGGGCATCGTCGTTCGCCAGGGCGACGAGCGGCCGGGCGGTGTCCTCCTCTACTATCGGGCCGCCGACGCATGACCGCCGGCGCGCTCCTCTTCGCGCTCGACCTGTCGCACGGTCCGTGGGAACAGGCGCAGCGAAACGACTCCCTCCACCGGGCGGTCGCGCGGACGTTGGAGATCGGGCGGCTGGCCGATGCGAGCGGCATCGAATCGCTCTGGGTCAGCGAGGACCCCGATGGTTGGGATGCCCTCGCTGTCCTCGGCGCGATTGCGGCCCGCACCGGGCGAATCCGGCTCGGAACCGGGGTCGTCAATCCATTCTACCGCCACCCCAGCCTGATCGCGGCCTCGCTGGCGACGCTCGACGCGCTCTCCGGCGGTCGCGCCTTTCTCGGCCTCGGCCGTGGCCAGACTGAGTGGTATCGTCAAGCACTGCGAATCGATGCCGGCAGCCCACTCGCCGCGCTGGAAGAGACCTTTCACCTCCTGCGCCAGTGGTGGGCGACGCCATATCGTGCCGAAGCGCCCGCGGAGGCGACGGCGTTCCCGGTCGCCCATTGGCGGCGGGCCTTCGGTCCGGTCCAGGAGCACCCGCCGATCTACCTCGCCGCCGTTGGTCCCAAAGCCCTCGACCTCGCGGCGCGCCACGCCGACGGGGTCATCTTCAACGACCTCTCGTCGCAGACATTCATGGAAGAGGCGATTGCCCGCGTGCGGCATGCGGCCGCGGCGGCCGGACGCGACCCGGCTGGCATCGCCTTCCTCGCCCGCGCGGCGGTGACGGTCACCGACGACCCGGAGTCCGTCTACGAGCGCCGCAAGGCGACCGTGGCCATGATCCACACCCTCCCCGGCATGGAGCGCCTCCTCGCTACACCCGGTTACGACATCGCCGGCATCATCGCCGGCGTCCGCCGCGTCATGCGCACCGAGGAGACCCTGGCCCGTGGCGGCAATCTCCTCGATCTGCGGTCAGCCGGGGACCTCAACGCGGCCCGCCGCCTGATCCCGACCGACCTCATGGCCGAACTCGTCGTCGCCGGCCCGGCCGCACACGTTCGTGCCCGGCTGGCCGAGTTCGCCGCCATCGGCATCACTCACGTCTTCCTCGCCGCCCCCGCCCCAAACGCCACCGCCGACTCACTCGCGGCGACGATTGAGGCCGTCCAGCCACACTCGTGATGACGGTCCATCTCCCTAGGTTCATGCGGCACCTCCCGCCAGCCCTCAACCTGGTACTCCAGGCAACGCGCCCGAGAGTGTTTCAAGCCGTGCAGCCTGTCATTTCGAGCCGCAGTGATAGTTATCAGTGATAGTTATCAGCGAGAGATCTCTCGTTCCGATGGGAACAGCTTCCCCGACTGAACGATTACACGCTCGTAACCGAATCGCTCGTTCGCGCGTATTGAAGGGCAATGGTGGATGCGCTGGTCCGGCGACGATCGGTTGACCTTCGCCCGGCACATGCTACGGTACGGTGAGGCGATTCAGCGCACCCGTTCAGGTATCCACCTCGTCGCCGCGTTGCCCGCTTCGGCTGGAGCGTGGGCGGCGCCCAGGGAACGACAGCGGCAGGGCGCGGTGTGGCGCCAACCGGTCAACAACGCCGACGCTGCGAGCGCGCGGAGGAAATCGATGGCGAACACGAGACGTCGAACTGCACAGTCCGATCGATTCCCCGCTGGTGCGTCCCGGTCCAGTGGGCGTCACGTCCCGTTGGCGCGGCGCGGCACGCCGGCGCGGGCCGCGTTCCTGGTCCACCTCTTCGGCGCGATCGCCCTGCTGGTCAGCCTCTTCCTGCCCCTGACCGACCTCGGTGCCGCGCTCGCCTCACCGGGTCTTGACGCCGCGTCGACACTCGCCCGTCTCCAGGAAAACGACGACGAGACCGCGCCGACAC
>JACDBO010000011.1 GCA_013694885.1 Chloroflexia bacterium
ACACGGAGGATGCCCGCCGCGCGGGTGGGGTAGACGTGGACGATCTGCAAGCCGACGATGAGGGTATCGCGGCCGAACGGCGCAACGTACCAGGGGATGCCCGCCGCCGGTAGCGAACCGGGCGGGAACGTCGTCTGGAGCATGTCGAGGTCGGTGTCGACGCGCGCCAGGTAGCGGTCGAAGAGGTCGCTGTCGCTCCGCACCATCGCTCGCCGCGGGGACTCGCCGCCGTGGAGCAGCGGACTCGCCGACACCGGCCTCTCCTCCGCATCGACCGGGTGCGGCGTGACCGTGACCGTCACCGACCAGTCCGCGCCCGGCGCCAGCACAAGCGAGAAGTCGCAGACGGTGAGCGGCGGTGGAACTGGTGTCGGACGCCCGTCCTGGATGTCGGTGGGCGGAATTGCCACCGACGCTTCCAGCGGCTGGTCGAAGGAGACGCTCGTGCGCGCCTGTCGCCCATCCAGCGCGTCGTAGGCGAGAACGAGCGTCTGCTGGTCGATCGCGGGAGGGAGCAGCGAGCCTCGCTCGGCCGGCGTGGCGCCGCGGATGTCGAAGAGGTCGCGGAAGTCGGCGGCGAGTTCCAGTCCCAGCGTGAGGTCGAGCGATCGGCCGCTGAAGTTGTGGATCGTGACGGTCACACGGAGGTCGGCGCCGAGCTCCACCCGCTCCACGATCGCCAGCGTCTGTGGTCGCACATCGCCCGCCGGCAGGCGTAGCCGATCGTTGGTCAAGTGGATGACGCCGACGGTCGGGGCGTCGGTACGCAAGCTGAGCGCGGTCAGCTCGATGCCGTTGAGTGTCAGTGCGAAATGGCTGAGGTGGCGCGTATCGCGCACGTAGAGCCCGGCCGCGCGCTCGCCGCCGTGGGCGCGCATCTCGCCGGCGAGAAAGAGCTCGTCCGCCTTCAGCACGAGGTCATGGTTCAGCACGCGTCTTGCTCCTCCCGTTCAGGAATTGACCGGCATGCGCCGAGGGGCGCCGACGTGTTCGCATGCGTATAGTGTCAGGATTCGCGGTGCAGCGGTCAGCCGACAGTGAACCGGAGCGCCATGCCGTTCATCAGGTTGATTGGACGCGGACTGTCCGACACACTCGAACAACTCTTGCCGTTCACGCTGCTGACGCTGGCCTGGTGGCTGTGCGCCCTGCTGATCGTCCCGCTCGGCCCGGCGACCATCGCGCTGTTCGCCAGTACCGACCCGCGCCGGCTCTCCGTCTCGTTCGAGTGGGAGGAGACCGTGGCGATCGCGCGCCGCTCCTGGCGGCGCGGCTGGCTGATCCTGCTCGCCACCATGCCACCGATCCTGGTTTTGCTCTGGAACCTGCACGCGTACGGGATCGGACAGAGCCGGCTGGTGGTGCTCGTCCCACTGTGGACGACCCTGCTGCCGCTGTTCGTGGGGTTGGCCATCGTCGCCCTGGCGGTCGCCGCGCTGCTCGATCTGGCGGCGGGTCCGGCCTTGCGCCACGCGACCACGCTGGTGCTGCGCCGGCCGCTCCGGGCCCTGCTGCTGGTGGTCCTGCTCGGGCTGCTGTTCGCCCTCGGTGCTGTCCTCGTCGTCCCGCTGTTCATGTTCGTCCCGGCGATGGCCGCCGCGATCGTCAACCGCGTCGTGCTCGACCACCTCGGGATCGCTGTCGCCGACCCGCTGGCCCCGACCGATGAGCGCCAGCACGAGGAGCGAACCGAAGGCGCGGCATGACGCTAGCCCTTGATGCCGCTGGAGGCCGAGCTCTCGACGAAATAGCGCTGGAAGATCAGGAAGAAGACAGCGAGCGGGACCGTAGTGATGACCGACATCGCCATCAGCGTCGGCCACTCGGTGTAGTACGCCTGGCGGAAGTTGGCGAGCCCGACCGGCAACGTGAAGAGGTTGGGTGAGCTGCCGCTGATGAAGATCAGCGGTTCGAGAAAGGCGTTCCAGCTCCCCTGGAAACTGAAAATGGCCAGCGCGGTGACGGCCGGCATCGCGTTGGGCAGAATGATCTGGGCAAACATCCGGTAGCGGCTGGCGCCGTCGATCCGCGCCGCCTCTTCGAGTTCGACCGGGATCGACTCGAAGAACTGCTTCATGAGGAAAATGCCGAAGGCGTCGGCGAGGAAGGGCAACGTCAGGGCGCCATAGGTGTTGAGCAGGCCGAACTCCTGCAAGAGGATGAACTTGGGGATGATGGTGACGATGCCGGGGATCATCATCGTGCTGATGACGAGCAGGAAGACGAGGTTGCGGCCGGGGAACTGCATCCGGGCGAAGGCATAGCCGGCCATCGTGTCGAACAGCGCCCGGCCAAGGATCCAGATCGCGGCGACCAGCGCGCTGTTGAAGAACCAGCGGGCGACGTTGGCCTCGAAGGCGACGCGGTAGGCATCGAAGGTCGGGTTGCTGGGCCAGAACATGTTGCTGAAGCTGAGGCGGATCGCCTCCTGATTGGTCTTGAGCGAGGTCGCCACCGAGAAGGCGAAGGGCACGAACATCAGCAGCGCGACGAAGACCAGCACGGCGTAGGCGACGACGCGCAGGGTGGCGTCGAGGCCTGAACCGGACGAGACCTGGGCGGGGGTATCGGTCTGCGTCCTCGGTTGGGTGATGGTAGCCATCGCTGGGTCTCCGTGCTCCGGTACTAGCGAACGGCGGTCTCGCCGACGATGCGCCGCTGGACGAGGTAGATCATCAGGATGATGAAGAAGAGGACGACGGCAATCGCCGAAGCGTAGCCCATGCTGAAGTTGCCGAACCCCTCCTGGAAGACGAGGTAAGCCAGCGTGATCGTCGTCTTGGCCGGTCCGCCCGAGGTCATCACGAAGATCTGGTCGAAGACCTGGAAGGTGCCGATGAAGCCGAGTGTGAGGACGAAGAGGATCACCGGCCGCAAGAGCGGCACGGTGATGTCGAAGAACTGGCTCCGCCGCGAGGCGCCGTCGAGCGAGGCGGCCTCGTAGACGTCGTTGGGGATGTCCTGCACCCCGGCCAGGAAGATGATCATCATCGTGCCCATCGTCGTCCAGATGTTCATCATCATGATCGAGAGCAGGGCCACGCTGGGGCCCGCCAGCCAGACCGAGACGTTCTCGATGCCGACCGCACCGAGCCCCATGTCGATGATGCCGCGCGGGTTGGAGAGCCACGGCGGGCGCGGCGTCGGGAACCCGAGCTGGATCAGTACGTAGTTGATGAGCCCGCGCGCCGAGTAGAGCCAGAGGAAGATGATCGAGATGACGACCGACGAGCTGATCGAGGGGAAGTAGAAAGCGGTGCGAAAAAACGTCTTGCCGCGTAGCTTGCGGTTGGCGAGGACGGCCAGGAGCAGGCCAAGGGCGGTCTGGGTCGGCACCACCCCGAGCGCGAACCAGATCGTGTTGCGCAAGGCTAAGTTGAAGTCGGCGTCACCGGAGAAGAGCGTGCGGTAATTGTCGAGGCCGACGAAGGGCTTCGCCGGCTCGATCAGGCTCCACTGGTGGAAGCTGAGCCAGAAGATGTAGAGGATCGGCCCGAAGATGAAGAGCACGAAGATGATCATCGCGGGCAGCAGAAAGACCCACCCGGCGACGTTGTCCTCGGCGGCGAGCGGGTTGCGCGGGCGGCGAGCGCGAGCGAGCGAGACCATCGCACCCTCCAACGAAGGACCGAGGGCCGAGGGCCGAGGGCCGAGAAGAGACGTTTTCTCGGCCCTCGGGGCTCGGCCCTCGGCCCTCAATCTAGGCGGACGGCGTCGCCAGCGTGATGTCGGCTGTGGCGGCCTCGACCAGCTGCTGCTGCGCAGCGGCGGTGTCGATCTGGCCGGCGAAGAGGTTCTGCAGGACGGCGTTGGCGTCGTCGTTGAACTTCTGGCCGCCGGGGCCGTACTGGACGGCGATGGTGTACTCGCCGGCGGCGGCGTAAGGTGCCCGATCCGGGTATTGCTGGAGCCAGGCGTCCATCAGCCCCGGCCGGGCCGGCATCGCCAGGCCGAGCGAGGTCCAGAGGGCCATGCCGTCGTTGCCGGTCAGGTAGTTGACCAGCACCCAAGCGGCCTCCGGTTGCTGGGAGCCTGCGAAGATCGAGTAGGAGTTGGTGAAGGCCGGGGCGCCCTTGCCACCCGGGCCGGCCGGGAGTTCGGCGACGCCGACTTGCAGGTCCGGTGCATTCGTGTTCAGGAACGGGAACATCCAGTTCCCCTCGAAGACGATGGAGGCGAGCTGCTTGGCGAGTGCGTCACCCGGCCACTCGGCGCCGGAATCGGCGGGCGTGGTCGAGAGGCCGTCGCTGTAGAGGCCGTAGAAGAAGTCGAGCGCCTCCAGCGTCGCCGGGTCGCCGAGCGTGATCTCGGTGGCGCCCTCGTTAGTGATGTTGCCGCCGGCCTGGTAGAGGAACATGATGAAGCGGTCGAGGGCCGGAGCGATCACGAGCGACGGCTGGCCAGTCGTGTCGAGCAAGGTCTGGAGGACGGTCCGCAGCTCGTCCCAGGTAGCAGGGGCGGCGGAGATGCCGGCGTCGGTGAAGACCTGCTCGTCGAAGCAGGTGCCGAGCGGCGACCAGTCCTTCGGCAAGCCGTAGGTTGCGCCCTGCCACTTGAAGGCGTTGATCAGGCCCGGATAGAAGTCAGCATCGGCCACGCCGTCGTTGGCCATGAACTCATCGATCGGCAGCAGCGTGTTGCGGGACATGAAATCCTGGGAGAACTCGTTCTTGACGTAGAAGACGTCAGCGGCATTGCCGGCGGCGATGTCGGTCTGGAGCTTGATCAGATACTCGGCGGGAACTGGTTCGTAGTTGACCGTGATGCTCGGGTAGGCCTGGGCAAAATTGTCGAGCACCTGCCGCAGCAACTCTTCCTCCTCGGGTGAGGCGGTCGGACCGGAGAGCCGAACCGTGCCGGTCGGCGCCGGGGTCTGCGCCCCGCCGATGCGGCCGTAATGGAGGAGCGCCGGTGCGGCGATCGCGCCGGCCGCCGCGCCCTTGACCAGCTTGCGCCGCGAGAGAACGCCGGACCCGTTGGTACCTGCTAATTCGACCATGGATAAGTCTCCTTGCTTTGAATATGAAACGGAGTCGACGCAAACAGCGCGCCGTCCCTGCAAACGTCAGTTGCTGGTTGCCAAACAGGGACCAACGCTGCCCCACCCGGCACACGAGCATGACGTCTCACCGTCCAACAATGCTGCAGAGTATATGCCATGATTCGGAGGAAAAAGAGGCTGGCAGGTAGCAGTGCGTATTCTGCGCTCCATGATCCCTTCTGCACGATCCCCTGCATACTGCGCGTGCCACTCAGTCACCCTGAGCGACGCGGCGGGCGGCTCATATCCGGCAACGAGCGGAACGACGGAGACAGCCATCCGGATCGCGAGACATTGTTCATCAGAGTATTGATAAAATCAATTATCTATTGACAAATATTGATCTCCCGCCTAGGATAATCGCGAGAGGCAGCCCGGCCGGCGTAGTCGCGCCGGGTGTAGCATGGGCGGGCCGGTCCGCTGACGCAAAGGAACAAGCTGCCGTGCCTGAAGCCGCTACCGTCGACCGCACCGTGGCCGCGGTCAAGGCTACCACCGAGGCGGACGCCATTGTCGCGGTGGATCTGCGGCGGGTGTTTCGGAAGCGCAAGGGGTGGTTCCGGTCCGGTGAGGAGGTCGTCGCCGTCAAAGGCGTCTCGTTCAACGTGCCGCGTGGGACGATCTTCGGGATGCTCGGGCCGAAAGGCGCCGGCAAGACGACGACGATCAAGATGCTCGCCACGCTGCTGGTGCCGACCGCCGGCACGGCGACGGTCAACGGCTTCGACGTCGTCCGCGACGAACTCGCCGTCCGCCGCCAGCTCGGCGTCCTCTTCGGTGGCGACCGCGGTCTCTACAATGCCCTCTCCGGTTGGGAGAACTTGCGCTACTTCGGCCGCCTCTACGGGATACCGGAGGAGGCGATCAACCGGCGCGGGCGGGCGCTGCTGGAGCGCGTCAAGCTGGCCGACCGCGCCGGCGAGCGAGTCGAAGGTTACTCGCGGGGCATGAAGCAGCGGCTGCACATCGCCAAGACGCTGCTCCACGACCCGGCGGTGCTGATCCTCGACGAACCGACGATCGGGCTCGACC
>JACDBO010000033.1 GCA_013694885.1 Chloroflexia bacterium
CGCACAGAACCGTCCGCGCCACCACCACACCCAATTGGTATGACTCGGCCCTCGATCCTCGGCCCTCGCCGCAGACGCTAGCATCAGTCCAGTTTGAAGTACTTGAAGCTCTCCGCAAACTCGCCGAAGTCCGCGGGCTTGTCGGGGTGGCGTTCCGCGGTCTCCCGCGACCAGGTGTGGATCATCTCGGTCGGGTCCCAGTCGCCCATCTGGCTGGTGTGCGCCTTGAGCGCGGCCAACTTCGTCTCCAGCGACGCGCTGATGTCGACCCAGACGTCCGGATTCTGCGCGCCGAAGAGAAAGACCTCGGCCACCTTGTGCGGTTCCAACCCTTCCGCCAGGAGTTCCGGGAAGGTCATCCGGTCGCGCGCGCTGGGAAAGACGGCCGCCAGCGCCGCCTCACCGGTGGCGACGTGGTCCGGGTGGTTGATGTAGCCCTGCCCCACGTAGCGGACGGTCGGGTCCATGCAGAGCAGCACGTCCGGTTTGAGGCGGCGGATCACGCGGACCAGCTCGCGCCGCAGCGTCAGGTCCGCCACCACCATCGCGTCGGAATAGCCGAGAAAGGCGACGCTCCGCACGCCGAGGATCTCCGCCGCCTGGCGCTGCTCCGCCTCCCGCGTCGCGGCGAGCTTCACCGGGTCAGCCGCCGGATCGCTGCTCCCCTTGTCGCCGCTCGTCAGCGAGAGGTAGTGAACGTCCGCGCCCTCCTTCGCCCACCGGGCGATCGTGCCGGCGCAGACGAACTCGGCGTCGTCGGGGTGGGCCTGGATCAGCAGCACGCGCTTCCCGGCGTACGAGGCGGTGATGGTCGGCGACTCCCGCTCACGGGTGTCGGTCTCCGTGTGCTCCGGCTGCACCGGCTGGTCGGCCGCGTCGAACTGGTCCCGCTGATCGGACGGATCGGTCATGGAACGCGACTCCCTCTTCCACTGATGACCGCCCGGCAGCGACCGGCGGTCTTCTGGTACACCTAGCGTAGCGATAGGTGGCCGCGCTGGTGCGGCCGGCGCCATTATCACCGCGAAGCGAGGAGCGAGGGAACCGATGTCCTCGACCGAGGCAACTGACCGGGCGCGGCCATTCGGGCAGCCGTCCAGCTCGACCGCGACCGAGCGCCGGCTGCCGGAGCCGCGGGAACGCCTTGATCCGCGCGCGATCACGCTCTGGCGCATCTCCGGCCTCGTCCAGGCTCTCGTCGTCACCGGTACCGTGGTCGTGCCGCTGGTCGTGCTCCACTTCGCCGTCGATTTCGGCTGGACGTGGGTGATTGTCCCGGCGGTCGCCATCGCCGCCATCTCCGTCGCGCTGGCGCTGACACTGCCGGGTGTGATGTGGCGGCGCTGGCGCTACGAGATCCGCGAGGAAGAGGCCGACCTTCAGCACGGCGTCGTCACCATCACCCGTCAGCTCGTGCCGATGGCGCGCATCCAGCACGTCGACACCCGGCGCGGACCGATCCAGCGCCACTTCGGGCTGGCCAGTGTCGTCCTCTTCACCGCCGCCGGCGCCGTCGAGATCCCGGCGCTCGCGGTCGATGTCGCCGCCACCGTACGCGACCGGATCGCCACGCTCGCCAATGTTCACGATGACCTGTAGCGCCACCGAGCGGCGCCGGTGACCGACCACTTGCCCACCAGCCCCGTCCACGCGGCGGATGAAGCGGGCGCCGAGTGGCGGCGACTGCACCCGGCGTACATCCTGACCGGGCTGGTCCGCAACCTGCGCGGTCTCCTCTTCCCACTCGTCTTCATTTTTTTCTCGCGTGGGTTCGAGGGCGACCTGATCTTCTACGCCAGCAGCGCGGTCATCGCGCTCGGCGCAGGGCTGTTCAGCTTTGTCGGGTGGCTCTTTTTTCGCTACGCGCTGACCCCCGGCGAGTTACGCGTCCGCTCCGGTGTCGTCGCCCGCCAGGAGCGCTCGGTCCCCTACGAGCGGGTGCAGTCGGTCGACGTCGACGCGGCACCGCTGGAGCGCATTTTTGGTGTCGTCCGCATGCGTGTGGAGACGGCCGCTGGCGGTTCCAGCCAGAGCGATGTCCGCCTCCAGGCCCTCTCCCGCGCCGACGCCGACATCCTGCGGGCCGAGATCACCGCCCGCCGTCAACGTTCCCGCGCTGTGCCCGCCGCGGACTCAGATGGACCTGGACACCTGGCCGACGCTGAGGCCGCGGAGCAAACATCGGCTGTGTCGTCGCTCGAAGAGGGCGAGTTGATCCGGCGGCTCTCGTGGGGTGGCCTGCTCGTAGCCGGGATGACGTCCGGCCGCATCGGCCCGGCCGCCGCGCTGATCGGCGCTGCCTTCCAGTTCGTCGACGAGCTCATCCCCCAGGCGTGGTGGGAGCGCCTCCCCGCCTACGCCGACGGGTTCTCCCTCACCTGGGTCGTCGTGCTGGCGATCCTGATCGGCGTTGTGGCCTGGATTCTGGCGATTGGCAGCACGGTGTTGACCTTCGCCGGTTTCGAGCTACGCCGCGCCGGCGACCAGCTCGTGCTCGCCTACGGCCTGCTCGACCGGCGCCGCTCCACGATCCCGCTTCGTCGCATCCAGGCGGTGCGCGTCGAAGAAGGGTGGCTGCGGCAGCCCTTCGGCCGCGCCGAGCTGCGCTTCGATAGCGCCGGCTACGGTGGCAGTTCCGGCGATGCCGGGGTGCTCTTCCCGTACCTGCCGCTGCGCGACATCCAGCCGCTGCTCGACGCCACCTGCCCCGACTTCGCGATGGAGGTCGCCCACGCGCCCGCCGGTCGTCTCCCCGAGCGAGCCCGCGCGCGCTACATCTTCGCCGCGATCATCGGCTGGCTGATCCTGATCGCGCTCCTCGCGCCGCTCTTCTGGTGGGTGTCTTGGGCACCGGTCTGGTGGGCGATCGCCGGGCTGGCCCTGACCCCGCTCTTCGCCCTCCTCGGCTGGCTGCGCTACCACGATGCTGGCTGGGCGCTCGCCGGCGACGGCCGCCTGCTGCTGCGCTGGCGGTCGATCGGGCGAACGACGTTCATCACCCGCCGCGCCCGCATCCAGCACCGCGCGCTCTCGGCCAACCCCCTCCAGCGCCGCGCCGCCCTGGCCACCTTCCATGTCGCCGTCCCCTCCGGCGGTGGTGGCGGCCACGTCGCCCTCCCCCACCTCGACGAGTCCGCCGCCGCCGCCCTCCTCCTCCACCTCGGCCCGCGGGCACGATGACCCAATGGCCGGGACCAGTTTGACGAGGGCGACCACGCCGGGTCGCCCCTACTTGACGACGGCAGCGGCTCACCGTCACCGCCGCTGCCACCCATTCCGGCTCAATCGGAGGCGGTGGTGCCTTCGGGGGTGGTGAGGGGCGGCGCTGATTGCGGGGAATGCGCGCTCTGCTCCCGGCGAGCCAGGCGCAGGCCGTTGAGAGTGACGGCGACCGAGGTGCCGACGTCGGCGAGGACGGCCACCCAGAGGTTGACGAACCCGAAGGCACCCAGCAGCAGGGCAAGGAGCTTGGTCACCAGCGAGAGGGTGACATTCTGCCGGATGATCGCCAGAGTGCGGCGCGACAGCCGC
>JACDBO010000094.1 GCA_013694885.1 Chloroflexia bacterium
GACCGGGGCACGCCTCCGGTTAGTCGCCCCGCGCCGAAAGACACCGGCAGGCCCGCAGTGACCGGCGCTATCCCGCAAGGGCGTACACCTTTGCCTCCCACGGGTAGAGCGGCTCCCGTCCCACCCATGCAGCCGTGATGTCGCGATCCTGGGTAACCTCCCGCCAGCGCTGTTCCGGCGGCGTGGCTGGCCAGCCAGGCACAACGTATTCTGCGGACGTAGACCCGGGATCAGGCATCCCCCAGTCTGAGAAAGTGTGTGTAAAGGGGTGATGCGATGTGCTTGCGCATGACACGCAAAGCCTACCCCACCGATCTGACCGACACGCAATGGACGCTGCTCGAACCGTTACTGCCGCCCGCCACCCCCGGTGGCCGGCCCCGCTCTGTCGATCTGCGCGAGATCGTCAACGCCCTGATGTATTTGTTGCGGACTGGCTGTCCGTGGCGCAGCCTGCCGCACGACTTGCCCCCGTGGAGCACGGTCTGGACCTACTTCCCGCGCTGGCGCGACGATGGCACCCTCGCCCGACTCCACGACCAGTTGCGCGACCAGACCCGGCTCGCCGCCGGGCGCGATCCGCAGCCGAGTGCCGGGTGTCTGGACAGCCAGACGGTCAAGACGGCCGAAAAAGGGGGCCGCGTGGCTACGATGCTGGCAAGAAAGTTCAAGGGCGCAAGCGCCACCTTATCGTCGATACCTTGGGACTGATGCATGGGCTTGCCGTGCATCCGGCCAATGTGCAAGACCGCGACGGGGCCAAGCTGCTGCTGGAACCGCTGATCGGTAAACTGCCTCGCCTGGAGCGCCTCTGGGCGGACGGCGGCTACGGTGGGCACCTGGTCGAGTGGGTCGCCGAGCACTGTGGATGGACGTTGGAGATCGTCTCCAAAGACCCCGCGACCACGGGCTTCCGGGTGGTGCCCAAGCGCTGGATCGTCGAGCGCACGTTTTCTTGGCTGGGCAAGTGCCGCCGACTGAGCAAGGACTATGAGCATCTCGTGACCAGTTCCGAAGCGATGATCCGCCTGGCGATGATCGGCCTCATGGTGCGGCGCCTCCGCCCCGCCTCATGACCTTTACACACACTTTCTAAGTCTCCGCACCGAACATGACCACATTGTGCGCACCAGCCGCCGCGACCTCCAGGCCGCGTTTAACGTGCTCCTGGCCACGCACGTCGGCAAAATCGACGCCTGTCCCGAGGTCGATCTCACTTTCGATATTGTCAGGTACTAGGGGTGAGAGCGGCAGATCGCCGCTCAGGTGATTCACGAGATCAGCCAGCGTGCGCACGGGATAGACGTCGATGCCTTCGATCAGCGCGGCCTCGCGGGAGTCCTCCTCCGGGACGAAGGCGCGTCTCAACCCCTTCTCGGCCGCCAACGCAACCATTGAGATGATCCCCGGCGTGTGCCGCAGGATGCCGTCGAGCGACAGCTCTCCAACGATTAGCGCGTCGCTGAGATCGGCGAGGATCTGCCCCGACGCGAGGAGGATGCCCGTGGCAATCGGAAGGTCATACGTCGGTCCCGCCTTCTTCAGATCGGCCGGCGCGAGATTCACTGTCACTTTGCCGTGCGGAAAACGGCCGCCTGAGTTTCGGATCGCCGCCCGCACTCGTTCACGACTCTCTTGAACGGCGGCGTCGGGTAGGCCCACTAGAACCATGCCTGGTTGTCCCGACCCAACATCGACTTCGACTTCGACCAATACGCCGTCGAGTCCGACAACCGCACAGCTGTTAACCTTCGCCAGCACGCCATTCACTCCTCACGTTCGAGCCACCAACGTCCGGCTGCACGCGGACGCTGCTCCCGACTTGGTGGCGATCATGACGCCTTAGCCGCCAGGTCACCTGATCGGCAATCTACCATGCCGGGAGCGCTTGACGAACAGTGAACGAACTCTCCACAACGGATATTCTGTTGGGTTCTCAGCCGCACTCATGGACTATCCTCAGTAACGGAGTCTGGATGTCACGGGTGAGCGCAAGCGAGGTCACGCAATGGTCTCCATGATAGATGACGAAACAGGAGGAAGCGTCGACCTGCCACGTCGACCTGCGATGCGGTTCCGCAGGGCCGCGATGCGCTCGCTTTCACGCCGTTGCCCGTACTGCGGCGCGCCTGGAATCTTTGCGTCCTGGTTCAGTCTGAAGAAGCGTTGCCCCGCTTGCCGGACGCTCTTCGCCTACGAAGACGGCTATTTTCTGGGCGCCTACGCCGTAAACCTGGTGACGACCGAACTGCTGGCGTTCGGACTGGTCGTCTGGTTTTTAGTTGCAACGGACCTAAGCGTGCTGCACTTGCAGATCATCGGCGTCACGCTCGCGGTCGCCCTCCCGATCATCCTCTTTCCGGTTGCACTAAGCCTTTGGATGGCGCTCGACCTCGCACTTCATCCGCCCGGCCAGGGTTCCGGCCGGCCACGAACGTGACGAGGAACGCGCTTGTGTGCTGAATCACACGCGTGGTACACATGAGACAGTGCGGCGGCGACGGCGGCGGTGCGCTATGAGATCGCAACTTCTTTGCACCTCGGGCACGGAAAGTTCTTCGCCTTGATGGGTACTCCCCGCTCGCTGATCGAAAGTGACAATCGCCTCAAACTCGCCATCCAGCGCTCTGGTCGATTGACCGAAGATTCGCTCGACCTCCTCCGGCACATCGGTCTCGGATTCGAAAGTTATGGCCAACGTCTCTTCTCGCATTGCCGCAATTTTCCACTTTCGATCTTGTACGCACGCGACGATGATATCCCGGACTATGTGGGGCTCGGCACCGTCGACCTGGGTATCGTCGGCCGCAACCTAATCCACGAGCAGGACATTCCGGTCGTCGAGTTGGAGGCGCTTGGATTTGGCTACTGCTCATTGGTGGTTGCCGTGCTTCGGGATTCGCGCATCTCGACGGTCGAGCAATTGCTGAGGGCAAAAATCGCCACGTCATACCCTGGCTCCGCCCGCAGGTTCTTTGAGTCCATGGGTGGCGAACCGGAGATCATCACGATCAGCGGCTCGGTGGAGGTAGCGCCCACGCTCGGGATGGCGGACGCCATCGTGGAGCTGACGGCTACCGGCTCGTCGTTGCAACTCAACGACCTGCATCCAATCCATACGATACTGGAATCGGAAGCCGTGCTCGTGGCGAATGTCGCGTCGATGAGCGATCCGCAGCGGCGGCAGAACATCGAACGTCTCTTGTTGCGTATTCGAGCGGTCCACGCCGCCAGTCGTTTCAAGTATGTGATGATGAACGCGCCGGAGAAGCGCCTGCCAGAGATTCTCGGTATCGTGCCGGGGTTAAAGGCGCCGACCATCGTGCCATTGGCCGATCCGGGCTGGGTGGCAATCCACACCGCGATCGAAGAGGAAGTATTTTGGGAGAAGATTGAGCAGTTGCGCACAGCGGGAGCACGGGAGATCCTGGTCTCCTCGCTGGAAAAGCTGCTGCTTTAGTTGCGCGGGGAATGCCGCCCAGTTGGCCCACCATGAACGCACGACCCACCATGCCAGCGATCACTGACCTGCTCCGTCCGCACCTCCGTGCGCGGAAGATGTACGCACCGGCAGCCTCGCCGCCGGTCTACACCCGTGCGGTGCGGCTGGACTGGAACGAATCTCCGTTTCCACCATCGCCGAAAGCGCGGCGCGCGATCGAGACCCATCTGAACGGAAACCGCTATCCCGATTTTCTGCAAACGGCGCTTCGGGAATCGCTGGGTCGATACATCGATGCGCCGGCGAACCGGATCATCGCTGGCGCCGGTCTCGACGATGTCCTCAACACAATCGCGATGATGGTCATTGAGCCGGGCGACGAGGTCATCGTTTCTGAACCCACGTTCGGCGTGTATCGCAGTCTGTTTTCGCTGCACGGAGCGTCGGTGCGCAATGTACCGCTCGGGACCCGGCCAGAGTTCGCCTTGGACACCGCCGGCATCCTGGACGCCATCGGTGACCGGACCAAGCTGGTCATCGTCTGCAACCCGAACAACCCGACTGGAACGCACTTCGCCAGAGAAGACGTTGAGCGGATCGTCGACGAGTCTCTGTGCCTCGTGGCGATCGACGAGGCCTATGCCGAGTTCAGCGGCAGGTCGCACCGCGACCTGGTCGACAAGTACCAACACGTCGTCATCCTGCGCACGATGAGCAAGTTCGCCGGGTTGGCCGGGTTCCGTGTCGGGTACGGTGTTTTCCCAGAGATCTTGATGCCTTGGCTGAGAGAGATCGCGCCGCCATTCTTCAACATCTCGGCCGTTGCTGCCGCGGCGGCGATAGCCTCGCTCGAAGATGTCGAACACCTCCGGGCGAACGTCGCCACCATCATTGAGTGGCGCGAGCACTTGGGCGCGGAGCTGCTGAGCATCGACGGCGTGACGGTGTTTCCGAGCGCGACGAACTTCTTGTTGGTCCAACTTCCGATGGACGACGCCTCACCAGTGGTCGGCGCGCTGGCGGCGAACAACGTCTTCGTCCGCCACTTCCCTAGTCCGGCGCTCGGGCTGCGCGACTGCCTGCGCGTGAGCATCGGCACCGCGAAGGAGAACGAGCTTTTCCTGGCTCTTCTCAAAGCGGAATTGGAGCGGAAACGAGGAGCGAGATCAACGATGGAGCGCGGATGACGATGCAGACCACGAACGATTCATTCCGCCGCGCGGCAATCGAGCGGGCGACGAACGAAACGAAGGTCGAAGTCACCCTCGTCCTCGACGGCAGTGGTCGTGTTGCGGTGTCCACCGGGGTCCCGTTTCTCGACCATATGCTCCACGCGCTTGGCCGTCACGGCCGTCTTGATCTTGACGTGCGCTGCACCGGCGACTCGGACATGGATCCTCATCACACGGTCGAAGATGTGGGTATCGCGCTCGGCCTAGCCCTGCGTGAGGCGCTTGCCGACCGCGCGGGTATCGAGCGCTACGGGCACGCTTATGCGCCTCTCGATGAGGCACTGGCGCGGGTCGTGGTCGATTGCTCGGGCCGGCCATTTCTCCATTATGTCGCCGAGATGCCAGAACCGTTCATCGGCGCCGGATTCGCGGCGAGTCTCGTCGAGGAGTTCTGGCGGGCGGTGGCAGTGAACGGCGGCCTGACCATGCACATCGATCTGCTGCGGGCGCGAAACGCTCACCACGCCGCCGAGGCGATCTTCAAAGCGGCCGCGGTAGCGCTCCGTGGGGCGATCGCGCGAACCGGACTTGAGGGTGATGTACCGTCCACGAAAGGCATGTTGGCATGATTGCGATTGTTGATTATGGCGCTGGAAACTTGCGTTCGATCAAACGTGCCATCGAAGCTGGCGGAGCACGCGCGGAAATCACCGCCGATCCCGCGCGAGTGCGTGGCGCGCAGCGCGTCGTACTGCCCGGCGTGGGTGCGGCTGGGGCGGCGATGGAACGGCTGTCGGAATCCGGAATGGATGGTGCGGTGAAAGAGGTCGCGGAAAGTGGTCGCCCGCTCCTGGGCATCTGTTTGGGGATGCAACTGCTCTTCGATCACCAGGAGGAGGGACCTACCCGCGGGTTGAACCTGCTCGGCGGTGAGGTGCGCGCCTTGCCGCCGGAGCGCAAAGTCCCACACATGGGCTGGAACCGGGTTGAGTTCCGATCGCCATCGCCGCTCGGCAGCGCGGGCGACGGCCCCTATTTCTACTTCGTTCACTCCTACTACGCTCATGTCGAACGACCCTCCGACATCGCGGCGGTTACTTCCTATGGATTGTCGTTCCCGAGCGTTATCGTTCGAGACAACATTTGGGGAACCCAGTTTCACCCGGAGAAGAGCGGGGAGGGCGGGCTTGCCTTGATCCGCGCGTGGCTGCGTTCGGGTGAGGACGATTCCGTTGACCAGGCCCGGCCGTGATCCTCTATCCCGCCATCGACATTCGCGACGGCAAGGCTGTGCGCTTGCGTGAGGGAGACTTCGCGCGCGAAACGGTCTTCGACGCCGATCCAGTCGACGCTGCGAAACGGTGGGTGGCAGCCGGCGCGAGCTGGCTCCACATCGTCGATCTGGACGGCGCCCGATCCGGTCGACCTGTGAACACCGACGCTGTTCGTCGCATCCGTGAGGCCGTCCCTGTGCGTCTGCAACTCGGCGGTGGGTTGCGAACGATGAGGCAGATCAACGCCGCCGCGACACTCGGCATCGACCGACTCGTTCTCGGTTCCGCGGCACTCCGTTCGTCATCGCTCGTCTCCGATGCGGTAGCTCGGCATGGTGAGGGAATTGCGGTTTCCCTCGACGCGCGAGACGGCAAGCTAGCCTCGGATGGTTGGATGGAACAGACGGAGATTCCCGTGGTCGAGGCCGCTCAGCGTCTCGCCACGGCGGGTGTGCGCACGCTCATCTTCACCGACATACGCCGTGATGGACTGCTGCGTGGTCCGAACGTTTCCGCCCTGACGGAGCTGATCGCCGCCGTCGATGCGTCCGTCATCGCCTCCGGTGGTGTCGGCACGGCGGCGGATTTATGCGCGGTGCGTGACGCGGGTGTCGCCGGTGTGATCATCGGACGGGCACTCTATGATGGTCACGTCGATCTGCGGCAGGCGTTGACACTTGCCGCCGGAGAGAACACCGCATGACCGAATCTTCCCTCGAAGCATCGCTGAACTCGACCACCGTCAAAGGTGATCGAAGTGACCTCTGTGTCCGCGTGATTCCTTGCCTCGATGTGACGGATGGACGCGTCGTTAAGGGAGTGAAGTTCGTCAACCTGCGTGACGCTGGCGACCCGGTGGAGATGGCCGCCGTTTACAATCGAGAAGGCGCCGATGAACTCGTGTTCCTCGATATCACCGCCAGTTCGGACAGCCGGGCGACGATGATCGATGTCGTGCGGCGCACCGCCGATCAGGTCTTCATACCTCTCACCGTCGGCGGCGGTGTGCGAACGGTCGAGGACATCCGTTCCCTCCTTTCCGCGGGAGCGGATAAGGTGTCCATCAACACAGCGGCGCTCTCCGATCCCGCGCTCATTACCGAAGGAGCGCGGATATTCGGCCAGCAATGCATCGTGGTTGCGATCGACGCCCGTCAGTCTCAGGAAGGTGGGACCTGGGAGGTCTTCACCCATGGCGGGCGCCGTTCAACCGGCCGAGATGTGGTTGCCTGGGCAAAGGAAGCGGAGGAACGCGGCGCTGGCGAGTTTCTGGTCACGAGCATGGATCGGGACGGCACTGAACGTGGCTATGATCTGGACCTGCTGAATGCGCTCGGTCGCGCGGTCCGTGTTCCGGTGATCGCCTCCGGGGGTGCCGGCAACCTCGACGACCTTGTGGAAGCGCTCCAGCCCGGACGCGTCGACGCTGTGCTCGCGGCGTCAATCTTTCACTTCGGCACCTACCGCATTGCCGAAGCCAAAGCTCACCTCGCCGCCCACGGTCTGCCGGTGCGTCCGGTATCCAGCGACGAGCGGCGGTGACGGACATGACCGAAAAAACTCAGCCGCCGATCTCTTTTGGCCCCGAAGGACTCGCGCCAGTCGTCATCCGCGATGCCGAGTCTGGCGACGTGCTGATGGTCGCGTTCATGAATGAGGCGGCCTACTTCCGGACCCAATCGACGGGGCTCGTGCATTTCTGGAGCCGTTCGCGCAACCGTCTCTGGCAGAAAGGTGAAACGTCGGGCCATATCCAGCGGGTGCGCGACATCTTCGTTAACTGCGACGCCAACAGCTTGCTGATCGACGTGGACCAGGTCGGCGCCGTCTGTCACGATGGCTACGCAACCTGCTTCTACCGTCGGCTAGAACCGGATGAGTCGCTAACGACTATCCGGGAGCGCTGGTTTGACCCCGCCGATGTATATGGCGACACGGAAACGCTCGGGATCGCGACCTTGACCCGTCAACAGATGGGCGCCTATGCCTATCTCCGCGCCCAAGATCTCACCGCGGTGTCTACCACTTCACGACTTCTGCGTCTGCCCGAGGGCAACGTCAACGCGCGTCTCGGCGATGAGCTGGACGAACTCGCTGGTGCATTGGCCGGCACGCACCGTCACATCGATCAAGAGGCCGATGTAGCGCTCGAAGCCGCGCAGTCACTCTACTGGCTGCTGCTCACCTGTGTTCGCGACGGAGTGAGCTGGGAAGCGCTGCGGCCCGATCGTGCGCTCGATGTTGCCGCATCGAATGAGCGCATGGACGAAGAACTCCTCGCTCGCCTGCTACGCGAAACGGCGCGGCAATGGCGCGTTCGTCACGACACTCCAGATTCCGCAAACACACCGATCACGGCGGCGGGACATGCGACGCTTCACCTCGTTGCTCAGGCTTGCGTTGCGGTGGGCATCGAGCCGCGAGACATCGTCCGCGACGACCTTGCGGAACTCCGCCGACGGCCATACCTCGAACCCTACTTCGCATCGCTTGCCGACGCGCGCACCTGATCGACGGTCGGCTGACGCAGTGTCGCCATCAGGGCCACAATGGCCAGTGCGGCAAAGAGGGCGGCAACTGTCGTCGCTCCGATGCGGAGCCAACGCTCAGTGGAGGCTGGCGCTGGCGTCGAAGGCTGATCAATCACCTGGACGGTGGCCTGTTCTGAGCCGGGCGTAACCAGGTAGGCATTGACCGCGTCAGGGATTGCCGCCGCCGCTGCGTCGGCGATGGCTCGCGCCGCGCTCAAATCGGCATGGGTCACGGTCACGGTCAACACCCGACTGTAACGGGACCCGGAGAGCGCACGTTTGACTTCGTCGCGGTCGACCACGACTGAAACGCCGGCTGCCGTCAATTGGTCCAGCGTCGCCTGTGCGAACACGTCGGAGTTCACCAGGATCGGGAGATCGTCGAGGACCATCAACTCCGGTCGCTCGGCGCTTCCGGTGTCTTCTGTGTCGCCGGGGATCAGCACGGTCGCCCGGAACTCGGTAGTGTATGGGGCTGAAGGTGTCAAGACCACTCCTCCAACCGCCACCACGAGCGGCAGCCCTATCACCAACCACCACCATCGCCTGAGCGCGGCGGCAAAAATCACGACATCCATCCCACTAGCACGCGCCACGCCGGAGCAACACGGCGGGGATGGTCCGCAGGATGACTTTGGTGTCGAGCCACAATGACCAGTTCTCGGCATAGTAGAGATCGAGCCGAACCATCTCGTCAAAAGTGAGCCTGCTTCGACCGTTGACCTGCCACAGTCCCGTCAGTCCAGGCTTTACCAACAGCCGCTGGTGATGCCAGTCCTCATAGGTCGCGACTTCTATGGGGAGCGGAGGGCGCGGGCCGATCACACTCATTTCGCCTCTGAGAACGTGCAGGAATTGAGGCAGCTCGTCCAGGCTCCAACGACGCAAGGTTGCGCCGATTTTGGTGAGCCGCGGATCGTCCACCATCTTGAACATGCGCGGGTCGATCGTATCCTGCGCTTGCACCAGCGCCTCACGCCGCTCGTCGGCATCCTTGACCATGCACCGGAACTTGAGCAGCGTGAACGGCTGTCCATGTTGCCCAACGCGCGTCTGGCGGTAGAGAACGGGTCCGTCGGTATCACGGCGAATCAGCACCGACATGAGGGCCATCGGTATCGACATCAGCCCCAGCACCACAATCGCGACGGCAACATCGCAGCTCCGCTTGACGAAGGCGTTCCAGCCCCGGATCGAGGCATCGCGCACGCCGATAATGGGCACGCCAGCCACCTCGCCGAGCTCGACCCGATCGAGCGAGAGCTGCAGCAGGTCAGGAATCACCCGAAACGTGACGACCGATTGCCGGCAGCGTTCGATAATCTCGAGCACCTGACCATGATCGGCCCCTGGCAAGGCGACCACGACTTCGTCCACCCGGTAACGGCGTACCAGATCGTCGAGCTCGCCAGGTCCGCCGAGACGGGGACAGATCACCATCCCCTGTTCTGTCGCGACGTTGATCTCATTACCGCGTGTCGGATCGTCGGCAAAGCCGACCACGCGGTACCCATATTCGGACCGCCCGGCCATTGCCTGAAGCACCCGGCGACCATTCTGACCGGCACCCACCACCAGCACGCGGTCCACCCCGATGCCGCGTCGCCACAACGCCCGCTGGAGTGTGCGAAATGCCGCTCGATGAAGCGCCATGAGAACGATGCCGCAGATCCAGGCGTAGAGAAACACCAGTCGTGACGGAGCAAAGCGGAGAAAAAACGCGAGCATCACAGCGCCGGCCATGACGGTCGTAAAGCCGCCGATGACGGTCGAAACCTGGTCCAGCAATCCGGCTCGCCGTGTCGATCGATAGACGCCGCGAAACGTGAAAACCAACACGGTCAGGCCCAGTGCCACACTTGCGGGCCGGTAGAATGTGGAGAATGGCTCCCAGTCAGCGGGCAGAATCTCGCCACCGAGTTCAAGCGGATAGCGCAGGATATAGGCGATTCCAAACGCTGCCCACGCTGATCCAGCGTCCGCCACGAGGGCGACAACCTGCGCGATCATAGCCAAGCGCGCCGACGCCGCACGCCGCTGGGCGGTGTGCGGGCGGGCGGTCAATCTGAGCGTGGGGATGTGGTCTCCGGCCGGTTCGTCGCGGCGATGCCCGGCATGTGTCGATGCCAACGAGTCATCCTGTTACGCTCAACGTACCTGTCGTCCCTGTCCAGACGATAGTACCCTTGACCGCGAGTTTCTGGTAGGGCACGCGCTGAAGGCATTTGCGTCAAGGAGTTCTCAGCGATGGTGCGGGGCGACGATAATGGGCTACCTGGCTCCGAATATGGGCGCATCGTGACGCAGAATCATCTCTGGACTCCCTGGCGCATGCAGTACATCGCCGGCGGCGCACGGGAGCTGGGGTGCATCTTTTGCAATCGACGCGATACGGAGGACGATGTCGCTGGGTTAGTGCTGTATCGTGGAACATACTCCTACATCATGATGAACCTGTTTCCTTACAACACCGGCCACGTCATGATCGTTCCAAACGATCACGCCGCAACCCTTGACCTGATCGATGACCCGACGCTGATTGAAATGGCGCGAATGGCTCCACCCGTCACTGCCGCGCTGCGCCGGGTCTTGAATTGCGACGGTTTCAATTTGGGCCTCAACCTGGGCGCGGTCGCTGGTGCCGGTGTCGCTGACCACCTGCACCAGCACATCGTCCCGCGCTGGACCGGAGATGCTAACTTCATGCCAATTCTGGCAAGCACCATGGTCATGCCGGAGCTCATCCCGGCGACCTATGCCAAGGCGAGAGCCGAGCTCAACCGAGAGCTTGGATCGGCAACGTCGGTGGCGTCGGTCGTACTTGTCGATGGTGCCCGCTCCATTCTCCTACGGGACGGACATTTGCCCCTTGCCGAGGCGGAAACCAGATACCCGCTCTGGCTCTCGGCGCTTGAGCTCGTCGGTCCGGTCGCGGGAGGGGCCACGATCACAGGTTGGGCCGGCGAGCTACGGGGCGCCGGTCCGGGTCCATCGGTTCCAGTCCTCACGATTCGCGCACGCGGCGAGGCGCTCGCCGACGGCTGGGAAGCCGTCTCCGTAGAACACATTGAACGACGAGAGCTCGATCCGGAAGAGATCGCGGTCGTCGAGGCAGTCCTGGCGACAGTGGCCAACGACGAAGAGCGTTCGACTCAAAACCAGACGCGCCATTGATGCGCTTTCGACCCAGGCCATATCCGCGTGTGCATTTCGGATTGATGATTTGTGCGAGAAGCGCAGCAATTGGTCGGAGGACCCGTGGTTTCGGTGACGTTTCGTAACTCCGCGCCGAATCAGCGGGAACATCTCACCCCGACTACCTATGCCCTCGTGGCGAGTACCTTTCACGGGGTCGCGGCGGCGCTTTTTCACCCGCTCATCATCATCGCCTTTTTCATCAGCCGGGTCAGTGACGAATCGCGTGACGTCGCCCTGGTAGCCGTGATCTCAACCGCCACCTGGTATGTTCCGCAGCTCTTGACGAACTGGGGTTCTCGCTACTATCCGCAGGTCTACCCGGTGGTCGTCGCCGCATCGGTTGTACGCCTTGCGTCGGTCAGTCTGATGGCGGCTTTTGTGCTGCGCACTGACTCGCCCGACGCGGTCCTGGCACGGCAGTTCCTCTTGATTCTCGTCGCCTATCAGTTGGCCAGCGCGGCACTCGTTCCCGCAATGAACGAGCTCATGGCCCGGGCGGTCCCAGCACGCCACCTCACCACGCTGTTTCGGAATCGATTCATCGTGGGGAGCGTGGCTGCGATGGTCGCCGGCCTGGTCGCCGCCAGGGGTCTCGGTGTCGACGCGCCACCATTTCCCCGTGGGTTTGGGTTGCTCTTCCTGGTCGCCGCGATGGCGACCGGCGCCGAGAGCTGGTTCTTGCTTCGACTTCGCGAGGTGAAGTCTGAAGATTTGCCGCGAGAGCGAGTCGGGTCGATTGCTCCGTCCCGGCTGGTGGCGGCCCTCGCCGGAGGAGGATTCCGTAAGTTCGCACTGTTTCGCATCATCATTGCGCTCGCGGCCATAGCCGACCCATATCTCATCGTTCACGGGATGCGCGAGATCGAACCGTCGTCGCGGTTCCTTGGCCTCTATATCGTCACTTTTGCGGCCGCTAACCTCGCCGGCACCGCCGCCGCCAACGATCTCACCGTGCTCGGCGCAGCCCGTTCGGTCTTCCAGGTGGCTGCGCTGTTGCGGTTCGCCACTCCTATTCTCGCCTTGCTGATCCCATTGCTATACACCTCGGAGGCTGCGAGTTCGGGTGTGGCGGCGGCGTTGTTTGGTTCCGTCTTCGTCGGCCTGGGACTGATCACGGCCGCACACGGCGGCACGACGCAGCACACTCTGCTCGCCCTGCACCCGCCAGGTGCGCGCGCCGCTGGAATCACCCTGCTGAACGTTGCGCTCTGCTTCTGCGCGTTAGCGCCGTTGCTCGGCAGCCGGCTCGTGGAGCAGCGCGGGACCGCGGCGCTGCTCGGCGTGGCATCAGCAATTGGGTTCATTGCCGTCGTGTTCAGCGGCGCCTTGATCGCGCCTTCGCCTCGCCGCAGCCGACGCCGACGTCCTGGCAAGCGACGACTCCGCGCGGTTCCAAAAAAACGGAAACCCAGGCGACGCTGAAAATGTCGATTGATGCCGAGTGCGCTCGCGCTGGGCTAGGACGGCCCGGCAGCCAGGATATCAGCCGGTATCTGACCGGTGAATTGATCAGCTTGTGCCCGGAAGTCGGATGCGAGACGCCGCGCAACCCGGACAAACGATCCGGCGTCGCTCCACGTTGCTCGCGGGTTCAGGACTTCGGCTGGAACCCCAGGGCACTTCGTTGGGACGGCGAGACCGAAATGCTGATCGTGTTCGAACGACCCATTGGTCAAGTCGCCATTCAGGCCCGCCGTGACAATGGCGCGGGTGTACGGCAATTCCATGCGATGTCCGACTCCGTAGATCCCACCAGTCCAACCGGTGTTGATGAGCCAAAGATTCGAGTGGTGTTGCCGGAGCCGCTCATCGAGGAGTTCCACATATCGCGCGGGCGGCAACGGGAGAAAGGGCGCGGCGAAGCACGCCGAAAATGTGCTCTCGGGCTCATCGACTCCGCGCTCTGTGCCGGCGAGTTTCGACGTATAGCCCAGCAGGAAATAATAGAGGGCTTGTTCGCGTGAGAGCTTGGCCACCGGCGGCAGCACGCCGAACGCATCCGCGGTCAGCAAGAGGATGTTGGTGGGGTGACCACCTTGACCATCGCTCGCGGCGTTTGGAAGAAATGTCAGTGGATAGGCAGCGCGAGTGTTTTGCGTCAGCGAGTCATCGGCGAAGTCAGGGATTCGTGAGTTCGGATCGACGACCACATTCTCGAGAATGGTCCCGAATCGGTTCGTCGCCGCGAAGATCATGGGTTCCGATGTCCCATTGAGTCCAATCGTCTTCGCGTAGCAGCCTCCCTCGAAGTTAAAGACGCCGTCGTCGGTCCAACCGTGCTCGTCATCTCCTATGAGCATTCGATTTGGGTCATTGGAGAGCGTCGTTTTGCCGGTGCCGGAGAGGCCAAAGAAAAGCGCGGTGTTCCCTTGAGCGTCGCGGTTTGCGGAGCAGTGCATGGTCGCGATACCACGTGCGGGCAGCGCATGCTGAAGCAGGGTAAAAACGGACTTCTTTACCTCCCCCGCATAATGCGTCCCGACGATGAGGATGATCCGCTTCGAGAGATGGAGCACAATCGCGGTGCCGGATCTCGTCCCGTCGGTTACCGGGTCAGCTTCGAGAGAAGGAGCGTGGAGAATGGTTATCTTGGCGTCGTCCGCCTCAGCGACCTCCGCCTTGCTGGCTGGGACGATGAACAGGTTTCTAGCGAACTGCGCGACCCATGCTTCCTCCGTCTCGACCCGGACCCGGTAACGATACCGAGGGTCGGCGCAAACGATAAGGTCCTGCGAATAGGTGGCCCGTTGCCGGAGGTGCGCGTCCACTTTTTCTCGGAGTCGTTCGAATTGCGTCTCGTCTAGCGGCTGATTCACCTCGCCCCACCAGACACCGTCCGCTGTGGCATCCTCCCGGACAATAAACTTGTCTTCGGGGGATCGCCCAGTGTGTTCCCCGGTTTCGACGGCAAGCGCCCCGGACTCGGTGAGCATGCCTTCCTTGGAGCGTAAGGCGAATTCTGTCAACGCCGGTGCGGACAGGTTCACGGCATGCGAAAGCGCCGGAACCAGACCTGGCGGCTCATCACTGGTTCGGCTGCCGCTGAAAAGACCGGCGCTCATCGATGCTCCTCCCGAGAAACTTGAAAATCGACGACGATACTCCTTGCGCAGCCGCAGAAACTGTACCGCGAGCACAACTCCGACTGGTTGTGCGGTCCAACGAGCGTTGTGATTCGTTGACGGAGAGACGAGATGAAGATCGAGCGGTTTCACCTCGAACGCTGGATGACGACATGGGAATTAGACGTCGACTACGACATCGCCGAGAGCGGTATCGCGCCGCTCTCCATCGCCGAACTCCTCCGCATCGACGCTGATGATGACGCGTATGAGGCACTGGCCGTGCTGGCGACGATTCCACTCGGGTATTCCGAAGCACGAGGGACAGCCGCGCTTCGCCAGGCGGTCGCCCAGACGTACAACAACGTGGAGGCGGACGACATCCTGATTACGACCGGGGCGATCGAGGCGAATTTCTTGCTCTTCCATGCGCTCCTGGATCGAGGAGACCACGTCGTTGTCGTCGCACCCGCCTATCAGCAACTCCTGAGTGTGCCGCGGTCCATTGGCTGCGATGTCACGCCGTGGAGGCTCCTTCCAGAGCGGGGTTTGGCGTTCGACCTCGACGAACTTGAACGCTTGCTGAGACCGAACACACGGCTCATCGTCATCAACAGCCCGCATAACCCGACCGGATCTGTGCTCGCTGAGGCAGATCTCCGACGCATCGCGAATCTGGCGGAGGATCGAGGTGCATTAGTCCTCTCTGACGAAGCCTATCGTGGGCTCGAACATGGTGATGGCCCGCCGATGCCGTCCTCGATGCGGGACCTCTCGGCGAACGGCATCGGGGTCGGCACGCTATCGAAAGCATACGGACTGCCCGGTCTGCGGATCGGATGGATTGCCGCCAACCCGGATATCGTTCAGCGATGCTGGGGGTTGCGTGATTATGTCTCGCTTAGTCCGGGCAAACTCAACGATCACCTGGCTCACATCGCCGTCGCACGGCGCGCCGCGATCTTCGCCCGCAATAGACGGATCATCGCCGCCAACCTGGAAACTGCCCGCGCCTGGTTCGCGGCAAACGCTGACCTCTGCACCTGGACCGAGCCCCGTGCCGGGTTGCTGGCGTTGATGCGCTACACGTTGGACTTACCATCCGAGGTGGTCGCGGATGGACTCGCGCGCGATGCCAGCGTGATGCTCGCACCTGGCGCCGCCTTCGACAACGAAGGTTATCTTCGGATAGGCATCGGTCAGCACCCTGCCATCTTTCGTGAGGGCCTGGATCGCACCGCCACGTATCTGCGCGCGTTGTCCGCGCGCCGATGATCGCCTATTCGCCCCGGCTGGACTGCCGCGGGGTCTCCTTGGCACCCTCCATGTCTACCACCACGGTCCGGCTCTGTTCGCGCAAGAATTGCTGAACGTAATAGGGTCCAAGACCGCCCTTGCCGGAACTGCCGCTCCCTTTCCAGCCGCAGAATGACTGGCAGCCTGGCCACGCCCCCGTCGTCGCGCCGCCCTTGCGGTTCGCGTAGACCACTCCGGCCACGATGCCGTCGAAGAATCGTTCGATCTCGGCTTTATCCTCGGTGAAGACGCCGGCTGTGAGTCCATACTCGGAGTCATTGGCCAGTCGCAGGGCCTCGTCGAGTGAATCCACTGGCGCGACGGCAACGAAAGGCAAAAAGAGTTCGCGTCGGAATAGTTCATGGTCGCTCGGCAAGCCATCGACGACGGTCGGCGCGACGAAATGACCAAGCTCGTAGTCACCGCTCGTGAGCCGTTGCCCCCCAGTTCGAATCGTACCGTCCTGTGCTTGCTCCACCGCATGTTCGTATCGGTCGACAGCACGTTGGTCGATGACTGGACCGACGTACACTTCGCGGTCCACCGGATCGCCGACCTTCAACGCTTCCGTTCTTTTCACCAGCCGATCGATGAACTCGTCATACACGGGCCGTTCGACATAGACGCGAGAACAGGCAGAGCACTTCTGTCCGGAAAAGCCGAAAGCCGAACGAGCGACACCTTCCACCGCTTTGTCTAGATCGGCGTGGCGCGTCACGATCGTCGGGTTTTTGCCCCCCATCTCCGTGATGCACGGCTTCGGGAAGTCGATACTGAACGACCGGAACAGATCGAACCCGACCTCCTTCGATCCAGTAAAGATGACGCCGTCGACGTCAGGGTGTGACGTCAGACGCTGGCCGATTTCTTCGCCCGAACCCGTCAGAAATCCAAATGCCCCGCTCGGTACGCCTGCATCCAAGAAACACTGCGCCAATTCGTAGCCAGACCAGGGCGTTGCGCTCGCTGGCTTGAAGACGACGGTGTTCCCGGCGACCAGCGCACCTGCCGACATGCCGGCGGAGAGCGCGTGGGGGAAGTTGAACGGCGCCAGCACCGCCCAAACGCCAAATGGCCGGAGCACCGACTCGTTGCGCTCAGCGGGGTCGAGCGAGTCGAGTTGCAAACGAAACCCCTGGTGATCGTCCATCTGCCGCGCATACTCGTCCAGCAGATCGGCGCCCTCTTCCACTTCACCGATAGCCTCGGCTCGCGTCTTGCCGCATTCCAGGATCAGGATTGCCGCCAGCCGGAACTTCCGCTTGCGGATCAACCCGGCGGCACGCCGGAGCACGCCGACGCGCTCCTGGTATGGACGACGAGCCCATTCCGGGAACGCCGCTTTGGCCGCGGCGACGGCGGCGTCGACATCGCTCGATGTTCCGCGCTGAAATCGACCCAACACGGTCTCGGTGTTGGCCGGCGCGACCACGGCGAAAAGCTCGCGGTCGGATCGCTCCTCACCGTCGATGACGAGCGGATACGTTCTGCCGACTTCTCCGCTGAGAGCGTCGAGGGCCTCGTCGAAGGCTTGATGCATCGCGTCGATCTGTTCAGGAGTAGCGGTGTAGGTGATTTTTTGCGTCGCCGCGGTCACGGTCATCTGTTCATCCTCCAATGTCACCCAAAACGTAGGCAGCACGAATCACCAAACGCCGAGCGATTTTGCATCGACCCTGGGGCCGTCATTCATACCGACCAAGTATCTGGGTGAGTTCGATCCGATTTCCGAACGGGTCAAGAATGAAACAGCGTGGACGGTTGGCAATCGGAATCGTTTCCTGAGTGGCGACATCTGCCTCGGCGAGCCGCTGACGCGTGACATCCAGGTCTTCGACCTGAAGGCAGACATGTTGACCGGGAGAGTTCGGGCCGAAACCTTTCTCCGTGAAGATGTGGAGTTCTTGTCCGTCGTCTCCCACCTTGAACCAAATAATCTGCTCGGCGTCCAATGACTTCGGTGTGGTGAGCTCGTCAAGCCCCAATGCGCCACCATAGAAGCGTCGCGCCTGATCGCTGCCCCCCATCGGCATCGGAACACTGACATGCTGCAATCGCATCACACTCATCTCGGTCTTTCCTCACTTGGGCTGAACCGTCAGCCATTCTCCGCAACGCGGATGCTTGATCACGGCGCATGGGACGTGCCCGGCACCGAGCATTCAGCCTTTGAGCGCCTTCAACGCGCCCAGGGCATCGCCGAGCAACTGTCGCTTCGGCACGTCCCGAAACAATCGCGCAATTTCTCGCTGTTTCGACGTTTTGGGTTGATCGTCCACAGAGAGGTACGTGTGGGCGACGCGGGACAGCAACTCAGGGTAGGCTCGGAGCAGGTGCGGGCGGGCGTGCGCAAAGTCGGTGACGTGGCGAATCTTGTAGAGGTCTTCGATGACCACACTCTTGTCGAGGAGCTCTCGATACCGTGAGAGCGCCGCCGCCGAGAAGTCGCCACGCTCGTTCGCCTCGATGATCGCCCGCGCCGCCAGCTTTCCGGAGAGCATCGCCAGGTTGACGCCCTCGCGGTTGAGGGGGTTGACGAACCCAGCGGCGTCACCGACCACAACCGCGCCGTCCGTATAGAGTTGCGGCAGGCGATTGTATCCTCCCTCCGGGATAAGGTGCGCGGAATACTCGACCGTCTCTCCGCTGGCGAGCAACGGAGCAATCATCGGGTGGGCCTTGAAGCGATCGAGCATGTCGTTGACATTAATGCCCGATGTGATGAGGTCCTCCAACAGCGCCCCTGTGCCGATCGAGAGCGACTCCTTGTTGGTGTAGATGAATCCGTAGCCGAGTAGACCCCACGTCGATTCACCGAAAATCTCAAGCGCGGTTCCCAGCCCTTGAGGCAAGTTGAAGCGCTCCTCGATAGTGGCCGACGGCAGCGAGATGATCTCCTTGGCCACGAGGGCTTGCTCGATGGGCGCCCACTCGCGATGCAGCCCCGCGCGTTGAGCCAGCAATGAATTTGCGCCGTCAGCGATCACGACCACCTTTGCCAGCAGCTCGCCCTCGGCATCGCCCGTGGTGACGCCGACGACGGCGCCATCCTCCCAGAGCAGGTCAGTGACCGTGAACTCCGGGTAGACCTCCGCGCCTGCCTCCTCGGCTTTCGTCGCATACCACTGATCGAACGGCCCACGCACCGCGGAATAGGCGTTGTACGGCTGCGCCGCGAAGCGCATGGACCGGTACGTGCCGCCGAGCATGGCATCCTCCGTAAGCACCATGTAGCGCTGCTCGATAATGGGTCGTTCGAGTGGGGCTTCCTCCTCGAACCCTGGGATCATCGTCTCGGTCGGCTCCCGGTAGAGGATGCCGCCCCAAACATTTTTCGCACCAGGATACTGTCCGCGCTCGAGGACCACCGTCGCCAGGCCAGCCGTCGCCAATTCCCGCGCGGCGGTGATGCCCGCCGGGCCGGCGCCGATCACGATCGCGTCCAACTGCTCCTCAGCCAACCGAGATTCCCCTATTCATGCGCTTGCTTCCACGCGATCACGTTTCGCTCGATTTGATCGGCGTGGTCGTGGAGATGCCGCGCATAGATACCAAGCCACTCCTCCGCACCGTACGTTCCTGATTCTGTGTGCCGACCGACTTTTGCCCAGGCGGAATCCGGCAGGCGGCGGAGTAATGGCAACGTGTTGGCGCGGACCGCCTCTACCACGGAAAGCGCCGGCTCGAGCGGCAGCTCGTGATAGTCGAACACGATTGCCCAACGCTCCTGATCGTAGCCGACGATGAGCGGGTCTGGCTCGACGACCACGGTTCGAATCCTGGCGGCGCCTTGCGTCTCGGAATCGGCACAGTGGACAACGATCTCATGGACTGACCACTCGGCCGGTTCTGGTCGCCACTTCATCGCCGCAGTGGGTACCTCGGAAAGCGCCTGCCGCAGCCGCGCCGGTCCGTCTTCGAATTGCTGAACCTTGCGTTCGCGTTCGGCTCGATCCATCGACATCCTTCCCTGCTCAAGCGCGTGCCGCGTTGATCTCCTCGATCACCGCCGGAACAACCTCGAAGAGGTCGCCGACGATTCCGAAGGAGGCGATCTTGAAGATCGGTGCGTCCGGGTCTCGGTTGATGGCGACGATGTAGTCCGCGCCTTGCATCCCGACCAGGTGCTGCACCGCGCCGCTGATGCCCACCGCGACGTAGAGACGCGGCGCGACCGTTTGACCGGTCTGCCCAACCTGCTCGTGATGTGGTCGCCAACCTGCGTCGACGACCGCGCGCGAGGCGCCGACCGAGGCATTGAGGGCGCGTGCCAAATCCTCTACCAGGTTGAATCGGTCCGGCTCCTTGAGCCCTCGGCCACCGGCGACGATCCGCTCGGCGTTGTCCAGGCGTTTGCCGCCAGTGTCCTCGTGCAGTGTCTCGACGACCCGGACCTTGAGATCATCGTCGCCCAGTTCGACGGTCAGCGACACGATCTCCGCTTCCTCGCCAGTCGGTTTGGCTCGTTCGAAACTCCCAGGCCGCACAGTTGCTATCCACGGGCCGTCGCCTTCGAAGCGCACGACCGTCTGGACTCGGCCCCCGAGGATCGGCCGCGTCGCCACCAGCGCGCCGTCTTCGACGGCGAGATCGACGCAGTCCGCCGCCAACCCAAGCCGCAAGCGGGCAGCAAGCCTCGGCGCGTAGTCGCGGCCGGATGTGGTCCCAGGGATGAGCAGCGCAGCTGGGTTCGTCTCCGCGACGGCGTGGACGACCACCGCCGTCCAGGCCCCGCTGGTGAACGACGCGAGCCGCTCATCATCGACAACCAGGACCCGATCCGCGCCCGACGCCGCCACCGTCCGCGCGGCTTCGACTACCTCAGCACCCGGAACCACCACCGTGAGTTCGCCACCCATCGCCTCCGCGAGGGAACGTCCAACGGTAAGCAACTCAAGCGACCCGGTCCGCAAACCGTCTTCACCGACCTCGGCGACGACAAGAATTCCGGTACCTTTTCCCATACGATTTGACTTCCTCGTTCATAGCTCAGACGGCATCGTCCAGCGTTCAAACAAGCTCGGCTTACAGCAGCTTCTGCTCCTTGAGCCAAGTGACGAGCTGCGTCGCCGCCTCGGATGCCGCGACGCCTTGGACGACCGTTCCCGTGACGGTTCGCTCCGGCACGAATGGCTCGCTCCATGAGAGTGAGGGGGCGGCGGAAGGGAGGTCTGCCGTGACCTGTTCGACCGGCTTGCGCTTGGCGGCCATCATCCCTTTGATCGATGGCAGGCGAGGCTCGTTCAAGCCGGTCATCGCCATCAAGAGCAGCGGGGTGCTAACCGTGACGACCTGCTTGCCGTCCTCCGTGTCGCGCTGGACCGAAAACTCGCTGTCGCCGCCGTCGATCCTCGTAACTGAGGAGAGGTGGGGAATGCCGAGCAACTCGGCGAGTTGTGGGCCAAGATGGCCGGTTTGGTAGTCGTCGGAGTTCTGCCCGGTCAACACGACATCGGGTTCCAGCTTGCCGATTTCAACCACCAGCACGGTTGCCAGCGTCAAGGTGTCGATATCGTTAGCGTTGGGAAGGGCGATCTGGACCGCGTTGTCCACCCCCATGGCCAATGCGCGGGTGATAGCGTCTTTGACGCTGGGTGGTCCGGCGCAAATGACGGTGACCTCGCCCTCGTGTTGCTCCTTCAACCGCAACCCAGCTTCAATGGCGTATTCATCGAACGAGCTCACCACACGCTGTCCATCGAGCGTTGGCTTGCCGGTCGCACGGTCGATCTTGACCGTGTTCATGTCAGGCACCTGCTTGATCAGCACGACGATCCTCATCGATCGCTGTTCCCTTCTTGCTCAGGCACCTGTTCGTCCTGAAACGTTGCCGTCCGCTTCTCCAGAAAGGCCGCCATGCCCTCGCGCTGGTCGGCTGAGCCGAATGCATCCGCGAAGCGACGCGCCTCGGTGGCCAATCCGTTCGATGGGTTGCCAGCCAACGCGAGTCCCATGAGCTGTTTGGACGCGCTGACGGCTCGCGGGCTATTCGCCGCGATGCGCTCGGCCATGGTGACGGCGTGCTCCATGAGCTCAGCGCCCGCATGAACGGCATTCACCAGACCAACGCGAAGCGCTTCAGCGGCGTCGACACGGCGCCCGGTAAGAATCATCTCCGACGCGAGTCCCGGACCAACAACCCGGGCCAGCCGCTGGGTGCCGCCCCAGCCAGGTGGGACGCCGAGTCCGACCTCTGGCTGGGCGAAGACAGCCGTGTCCGACGCTAACCGGATGTCGCAGGCCAACGCCAGCTCGCAGCCGCCGCCGAGTGCAAATCCGTTGACCGCCGCGATCACCGGTTGCGCCAATTGCTCGATCTTGGCCGTAACCGCATGGCCAATCCGGGCGAAGGCCAGCCCCTCGTCTGGCGCCAGGGTCGCCATCTCGCTGATGTCCGCGCCGGCGACGAACGCGCGGTCGCCCGCTCCCGTCACTACGATGCAGCGAACTGACCGCACCATGTCGAGTTGCCGCAACGCGCCATGCAGGGCGCGAAGCCGCTCGCTGTTCATGGCGTTGAGCTTGTCCGGCTGATTGATCGTGATGATCGCGATCGCGCCTCGCCGCTCGATGTCAACGCTCATTCAGGTGTGGCTCCTCCCAGGTATCGAGCGTGTCCCGATACCGCTCAGCAACGCCGACATAGCGGCCAGCGATCCGCCGCAGCGCATCCCGCTGGCCGCTGGCCAACTCGCGACGAACCTTGGCCGGCACACCCATAACCACGGAGCCGGCGGCGACGGTCATGCGCTCCGGGACCAACGAACCGGCCGCCACCACCGCCCCCTGGCCGATGGTCGAGTAGGATAAGACGATCGCTCCCATACCGATCACCGCGCCATCCTCGACGGTAGTGCCATGCACGACCGCGCCGTGACCGATCGTGACATCGGCACCAATGATGCACGGGGCGTCGGCATTGACGTGGAGGATGCAGCCGTCCTGGACGTTGCTCCGGGACCCGACGCGGACAGGGGCGATGTCCCCCCTCACCGTACAGTTGAACCAAACGCTGGCGCCATCCTCAATCGTCACGTCACCGATGATGACCGCGCCAGGAGCGATGAAGACGGTCGGCGCTATCGTCGGCCAGATGCCGTCATACGGCAAGATGATCGGGCCCGGTGCGGTCACCGTCCGCCGTCCACCTGGACGACGAGGGCATCCCCCTGGCCTCCACCAGAGCAGATTGCTGCCAGTCCAATGCCGCCACCACGGCGGCGCAGCTCGTAGAGCAGCGTGAGCACAACGCGGGCGCCGCTGGCCGCCAGCGGATGACCGAGCGCGATGGCGCCGCCGTTGACGTTGACCTTCTCCACATCGACGCCGAGTCGTCCGCGGGCGATCAAGGCGACGTTGGCGAACGCTTCGTTGATCTCAACGAGATCGATGTCTTCCACGCTGAGTCCGGCCCTGTCGAGCGCCTTGCGCGCGGCCATCTCCGGCGTGAACGCAAGGTATGGGACATCCCAGGCGGCGGTGCCATGGCCGAGAATGCGACCGAGCGAGGGAAGTCCACGCTCACGCGCCCATTCCTCATCGGCGACAATCATCGCCGCGCCGCCATCATTGACGCCGGGCGCATTGCCGGCCGTGACGGTGCCACCGGGGTCGAACGCGGGGCGGAGTTTGGCGAGCGCCTCGGCGCTGGTGTCCCGCCGCGGTCCCTCGTCGGCGTCGATGACCTGGTCGCCTTTCTTGTTCTCGATCGTGACCGGAATGATCTCCTCAGTGAATCGGCCGCTGTCGGTCGCGGCGATGGCGCGTTGATGTGAACGAAGCGCCCAGGCATCCTGGTCCTCGCGGCCGACGCCCTCTTCGGCCGCGACATTGCTGCCGTGGATGCCCATGTGACATCCGGCGACGGCGCAGGTGAGACCGTCACCAATCATCATGTCTTCGAGCACACCGTTGCCGGCGCGATAGCCGGATCGGGCCTTGCGGAGCAGAAAAGGCGCGTTCGACATGCTTTCCATACCACCGGCGCCGACGACTTGGTGATCGCCGAGGCGGATCAGCGTGTCCGCCAGCGTGATAGCACGCATCCCGGAGCCACAGACGCAGTTGACGGTCTCCGAGGTGGTGGTCTTGTCGAGCCCGACCTTGAATCCAACCTGACGGGCAGGGTTCTGACCCGCGCCTCCCTGGAGCACCTGACCGAGGATCACGTGTTCCACGTCGGTGCGATCAACGCCGGAACGGCAGAGCGCGGCTTCGAGGGCCGCGGCGCCCAGTTCGACCGCGGTCTTCGACGCCAGGGCTCCACCGAGTTTACCGAACGGCGTTCTGGCCCCGCCGAGGATCACGCTCCTGGTCATGTCAGCTCTTCTCCGATCATTTACTGAGGACTGAGGACTCAGGACTGAGCGTATTGCCACTCACAACTGATCCCCGATTGCCGCTTGGTCGAGGGATTCGATGCACAGTCCCCTTAATTAACAATATCGGCACAGGGGCGAATTACATGTCGGTTTTGGCGATCCGAATTTCGCGACACTACGAAGGGCCGTGAAAAGCGGTCTAGTCGGCCGCGATCGGTTCTCCCGACTCGTACCCGACGGCCGGTGGCTGCGGGCAACGGAGCGGACGGTCCTCGCGATAGCCCAAGGCATATTCCGCCTGGAGGAGCGTATGCACCTCGCGGGTGCCTTCGTAGATGACGGCGCCGCGCG
The DNA here is from genome assembly GCA_013694885.1 of Chloroflexia bacterium. Lineage (GTDB taxonomy): Bacteria > Chloroflexota > Chloroflexia > Thermomicrobiales > UBA6265 > JACDBO01. The sequence continues at coordinate 24,648 of JACDBO010000094.1, forward strand.
CGTTGCGCCAGAACCGCTCGACCGGGTACTCGTTCGAGAAGCCATAAGAGCCGTGAACCTGGATAGCGTCATCGGCAGATTTCAGGGCGACATCGCAGGCGAACCACTTGGCTAACGACGTCTCGCGAGTGTTACGGATACCACGGTTTTTCAGCTCCGCCGCCTGCATCACCAGCAAACGTGACGCCTCCTGGCCGGCGACCATTTGCGCGATCATCTCCTGCACCAGTTGGTGGCGCCCGATCGGTTGGCCGAAAGTCTGTCGCTCGTTAGCGTACTTGACGCTCGTATCGAGACAGGCGCGTGTTAGGCCTACCGCGCCCGCGGCTACCGTGAAGCGACCCTGGTCGATGCAGCTCATGGCAATCTTGAAGCCCTCGCCCTCCTCGCCGATTCGGTGCTCGGCCGGTACCTGGACATTGTTAAAGGCGAGCTCACCAGTGTTGCCAGCTCGAATACCGAGTTTGCCCTTGATGGTGCCGGTCGTGAGCCCGTCTATACCTCGTTCGAGCACGAAGGCGGTCAACCCTTTGTGCTTCTGAGTGCGATCGATGCTGGCGAAGACGAGAAAGTGATCGGCAACATCGGCGAGCGAGATCCACATCTTCGCGCCGTTGATGACGTAGCTGTCACCGTCGCGCATGGCAACGGTCTCAATGGCACCGGCGTCGGAACCGGCGTTCGGCTCGGTGAGGGCAAAGGTGGCGAGCTTCTCACCTTGTGCTTGCGGCACCAACCAGCGCTGCCGCTGTTCCTCCGTCGCCCATTGCCAGAGCGCGAGGCTGTTGAGCCCGACGTGGACACTCATGACCACGCGCAGGAAGGTGTCGACGTATTCAAGCTCCTCGCAGGCGAGCGCCAGGCTGACGTAATCAAGACCGGACCCGCCATATTGCTCCGGGATTGGTAGGCCGAGGATGCCCAACTCACCCATCTTGTCGAGGGCTTCGCGGTGGAACTCACCTTTGGCGTCCCAATCCTGGATATGTGGCGCGACTTCGCGGTGAGCAAACTCGTGGACCATGTCGCGCACTTGCTTCTGCTCGTCGGTCAACTCGAACTGCATGATGATCCCAGTCACATTCGCCGGGTGGACGCGCGATCCGGCGTCGACCAGCATCCGATCTTCAACCGGCCAAGTATAGAAGACGCCGGAAATCAGTCACAACGGCGTCGGGTCGGCACGTGAAACGACGTGGGGGCCCCGCACCAATTCGCCAGAGGCGAGCTCGTGGAGCTGGCCAGTCTCCTGCCGCAGAAGCAGCGCACCACTGGGCGCCACGCCGACCAACGTTCCGAGGATCTCGCGATCTCCGTCGCGCACCACCACGGTTTCACCCACGTAGGCGAGCCTGGCACTTGCCAGCGGCCACCAGTCGCCCAGGTCGTCACGCATCAGCGCGCCGTACATGGCGCCGATAGTGCTCAAGAACGCGGCGAGCAGTGGCTCCTGCTCGACTTCCTGGCCTGTTTCAGCGAGCAGGCTCGTGGCTCCTGGCAGGAGCTGATCTGCTCGTGAATTGACGTTGAAGCCCACGCCGAGGATCACAATTGGTGGCTCTCCGGGTAGTGGGGTCACACGCGTGAGGATGCCGCAACACTTTCGACCATGAATTAGCACATCGTTGGGCCATTTGATAGCGGCGTGGAGACCAGTGATGGTTTCGACGACGTCAGCGACGCACGCGGCGATGAGCATCGAGAGGGACGTCAGCCGTTCGAGCGACAAGCGTGGCCGGAGCAGCACCGAGAAGAGGAGTGACGTGCCGGCGGGCGCATCCCAGACGCGACCGGACCGGCCCCGACCGGCGGTCTGGAAGTCAGCGAGCAGGGTGGTGCCTTCGGCCGCTCCCCCTCGCGCGAGATCAGCCAGCTCGTCCATCGTGCTCGTCACGGCGTGACGCCTCAGGAGTGGGCGACCGATCGTCACGGCGCCGGGTGATTGACGTTCAGCCATCGTCGCCGCGATTGCGGGCTTGCTCGTCATCCAGGTCGAAGGGGGCCGTTGGCCTCTCTTCTTCCGCACCGTTGTCAGCTTGGGCAGCTTGCGTGCCATCGGGCTCGCGCAACGACAGCTTGGTTAGCCGAAGTTCGCGAACCCGGTGGCGCTCAACGGTGAGGATTTCGACTCGGACGCCTTCAGCGGTGAAGACATCGCCCTGCATTGGAAGCCGCCCGAGGTGCTTGTGGACGAATCCGCCGAGCGTCCCAAAATCATCGTCCTCTTCGAAGTGAAGGTGCAGCGCTTCCTCCACGTCCTCGATCGGCAGCCGTCCGTCGGCGAGCAAGACACTCGGTTCGACCAACTCGAAGAGCGGCTGTTCGGTGTCGTATTCGTCCTGTATCTCGCCGACGATCTCTTCAAGGATATCTTCGATCGTCACCAAACCCGCCGTGCCGCCGTATTCATCCGCCACAATGGCGATGTGGATTCGCTGGCGCTTCAACTCAGTGAACATGTCACTGACGCGCTTGGACTCTGGCACGACGACGGCAGGTCGGATTAGATCGAGCAACGGAATCCGGCTCGTATTGCCAATCACAAACGGCAGCAGGTCTTTGGCGTAAAGAACTCCGAGCACCCTGTCGATCGACCCTTGATAGACCGGGATTCGGGAGTGGCCGGCCTTGACGATGAGCTCGACGAGTTGGTGAGGCGGAACGGCTCGATCGACGGCCACCATGTCCAGACGCGGAACCATGATGTCGCGGACGGTCATCTTTTCGAGATGAAAGACGCCGTCGATCATTTCCTGCTCTTCCACGCCGATGGTGTCATCGGGGTGGCGGTTTCGACGGCGGCGCAACTCCTCCTCGAACCCATCGAACTCCACCGGAGACGGCTCTCCGGGAATGGTCCCGGCGATGACGAAGGCGACGCGGTCCACCAGCCAAGTCAGCGGCCAGATGGCCGCCATCCCGACTCGCGCGACGTGGAGCACCCACCCGAGATACCGATCCGCGCCAGAATCAGCCAGTGCGCGCGGCAGTGCCTGACCGAGAACCAGATAGACACACCCGACCACGATGATCGCTACCCAACTGAGGTCGTAGTCGCTGATCGCGTCGAAGAGTTGAGTGAGTACGGCAGCGGCGACGATGGCGCCCAGAACCTGGATCACGAGCATGGACGAAGACAACGACCGTCGCGGGTCGAGGAGCGACTTGACGGTGCGCTGTTGTTTTTCCTCACGGGCCGCAACCGCGTGCAGCCGCTTGTGGCTGGTCATCCCAATCAGCGATTGCGCCAGCGCGGCGAGGGCCATGATCAGCAGCGCGCCGATGGCGACGGCAAACTCGGCCATATTGTCAGCGCTCACGAGCTATGCTCCGATGTCACCTAGCTAAACAGGGCACTCACGCTGAGGCCCTTATGGATGCGCATGATTGCCTCCGCCAGCAACGGGGCGACGGTGATGATCTCCACCCGGCCCTCGCCGGACGGAGGGAGCGGCAGCGTATCCGTGACAAAGACGCGGTCGATTGGCGAAGCGTTCAACTGCTCGATCGCATCGGCGGCAAAAATACCGTGGGTTGCCGCCACGTGGATGCGCGCGGCGCCTCGTTCGGACAGCATTCGTGCCGCCTGGATCAGCGTACCGCCGGTGGAAATCATATCGTCCACGATCACCGCGACTTTGCCGTCGACATCGCCGACCATCTCCAGTGTCTCGGTGGCGTCTGGCGTCGGATGCTGTTTGGCAATGATGGCGAGCGATCCACCGACGCGGACGCGGAAATCCTGGGCGCGGCCGACGCCGCCGGCATCCGGGCTGACGACAACCACCGCATCCGCCAGTTCCCGGCGAACGTGGCGAGCTAACATCGGGGTGGCTCGCAAGTGGTCCACCGGGATGTCGAAAAAGCCTTCGATCGCCGGCGCGTGCAGGTCGATGGCGACGACACGGTTCGCCCCCGCGGTGGTGATCAGATTGGCCACGAGCTTCGCCGAGATCGGCTCTCGACCAGTCGTCTTCTTCTCCTGCTTGGCGTACCCGTAATAGGGAATGACGGCGGTGATCCGTGCCGCCGACGCCCTGCGCAGCGCGTCGATCATCAGCAGCAGTTCCATGAGGTGTTGATTCACCGGGTGGCAGGTTGGTTGGATCACAAAGACATCGGAACCGCGAACGTTCTGATCGAGTTTGACGCGAGTCTCGCCGTTCTTGAACTCACCGACCAGCGCATCGCCGAGCTGCACTTCCAGCTCCCCGGCGATGGCACTGGCCAGCGACCGGTTCGCGTTGCCCGTAAAGAGTTGGAGGCGTCCGTCCATCAGCCGTTCGGCTCCTCGTGCGTCGGTTGCCCGGTCTCGAGGCGTCGTTTGATGACGCGCGCGGGTACCCCGACGACGGTCGCTCCTGTCGGCACATCGCGGTTGACGATGGAGCCAGCGCCCGTGCGCGCGTCGTCTCCGACGGCGACCGGAGCGATCAGCACCGTGCCGGATCCTGTGAAGACGCGCTCCCCCAACACTGTGCGATGTTTGGCGCGACCGTCGAAGTTGGCGGTGATCGTGCCGGCGCCGACGTTGCTCCCCGCGCCGACCGTCGCGTCACCGATGTAGCTTTGGTGGCCGCATTTGGTGCCGGTTCCGATCTCGGCGTTTTTCATCTCGACGTAGTTGCCGACGTGGACATCGGGACCAACGCGTGTGCCACCACGCAGATGACTATAGGGGCCGACATCCGACCCGGCAGCGACAGAAGAAGCCCGAACGGTCGATGCAGTGACCGTCACCCCATCCCCGATCTCGGCATGATCGAGGATGGCGTGTGGTCCGATCGTGCAGTGGGCGCCGACGCGGGTGCGCCCGGTCAAGACAGAATAGGGAAGGATCGTGGTGTCCGCGGCGATGTCAACAGACTCATCGATAAAGACCGTCTCAGGCCCCACGATTGTCACGCCAGCGCGCATCAGTCGTTCCCGGATCCGCTGGCGGGCAATGGCGTCCACCGCAGCCAGTTCGACCAGATCGTTGACGCCGCGGGCGACCGACTCATCGCCGATCACCGCCGCAACCGGCCAAGAAGCGTCGGACCCATTGTGCTCAGCGACCGCCAGTTCGACCAGATCCGTCAGGAGGAGTTCTCCGGTGCGAGGATCCGGGCTCAAACGTGAGAGCGCGCCGCGTGCCCAGGCCGCATCGAGGACCATGACGCCGCTATTGATCTCGGTACAGTCCCGACGTTCAGCGGGATTGTCGTTCCGCGCTTCGATGATACGGACGACCCGGTGCTCATTGCGAACGACGCGGCCGTATGCGGCCGCGTCGTCAAGGTGGCACGAAAGCAGCGTTACCTTCGCCCTGGTTTCGCGGGCACCGGCGAGCAGTTTGGCGACGATCTCGCCGGTCAGGAGTGGGCTGTCTCCAAGCAGAGAGACGAGCCATGTGCAGTCGGGAGCCGCGTCGAGTGCCACCTGGACGGCCGCGGCCGTCCCCGAGGGCGGATCTTGAACGATCGCCGTCAACTGGGCCGACATGCCAAGGCGAACCGGCAAGTCCGCCAGGAGCGGGCTAACGACGGCGATCAGTCGCTGAGGCGCGAGGGTCAGCCCCGCGCGCAGCACGCGCTCCACAACCGGCATTCCCGCCACGAGGTGTAGGTGCTTCGGACGCTCGGTGCGCATCCGGGTGCCACGACCAGCGGCGAGAACGGCAACGACGACATCCTGCGACGTATTGGCATCGAGGGATGACGAGGAGGCCGCCGAACTTTGTTGGCTTTTCGTCACAGTCGATCAGCACCGCCCGGTGTCGCCGGCGAGGGCAACGCACCATTTCCGAGGAACCAGCCGTTTGCGTTCGCATCAGTGATGCGGAGACATCTTGCGAAGAGATGGCTCGCGGGCCAGGATTCGAACCTGGAATAAAGGTTCCAAAGACCCTTGTGATACCATTTCACCACCCGCGACCGCGGCTGAACGCAAGTCTAAAGCGTTGGGGCGTAGGCGCGCCATGCCGGCCACGCAGCAGCGCTCTGCTGGGGTCGGCTGCGCGTCAGCCCACATGGCTTCGACCGATGAGCAGGCTCACCAACACGCATTCTTCACCGAGCGCTTCTCCATCGCCGGACGCGAATCGGCCCGAGTTGCGACTTCATGTCGTGTTTTTCGTCCTCGACCTCACCGATCGACCAGCGTTGCGTGTGGCGGTGGTCGAATGCGAGGAGCCGGCGACCGCCCGCCTGCCCACTGGCTCGGCTCATCAGACGGAACCGCTCGATGACGCGGCCAGAAGAATTGCCCGCGATGAAGCTGGCATCGTGGAACAGTATCTCGAACAGCTCTACACGTTCAGCCACTGCACGGAAGAGCAGTGGTATGTCGTCGTTAGTTCGATTGCTCTTGCCTCACATGTGATGGCGGTTTCGTCAGATCACCCGCGCGCGCAATGGCGCGATGTCCGCGAGGTCGTGCTCGGAAACGCGATCGAGTGTCAGGTGCTCGATTATGCGCTCGTCCGTTTGCGCGCAAAGCTCGGCTACACCACTATCGCCTTCCACCTCATGCCGGAAAGCTTCACGCTCTCTGAACTTCAGCGAGCCTACGAGGCGATCCTCGACCAGTCGTTGGACAAACGCAACTTTCGGCGGAGAATGATTGCCTCAGGTATTCTCGAACCAACGGCCGCTGTGCGACGAGCCGGGAGTCACCGTCCAGCCGCACTCTATCGTTTTCGGGCCGCCGATGACCGCAGCGTCTACCTCACGCCTGGCTAAGGTACAGAGCGGCGTCGGAGCACCGTGCCTCTATCTGATCGATCATCGCGGAGGAAGCGTTCGTGACGAAGCGAATCGGGATCGTCGCCGCGCTCAGCAAGCCGGAAGCAGCCGACCTCGGCACTCGAATCGGGACATGGCTCAGCGAACACGGTCACGAGCCGGTCGAGGAACGAGCGTTGAGCGACACAATGAATGCTCTCGATGCCATCGTCGTCCTCGGTGGTGATGGGTTGATGATGCGCGCCGCCAATATGTACCCGGATATCCCGCTGTTGGGCATCAACTTCGGCAAAGTAGGGTTCCTGGCACTCGTGGAGCAGCGAGACTGGCAAGCCGCGTTGGCGGCGCTCACCCACGATGATTTCACGCTTGAAGAAAGCTCGACGCTGCAGGCGACGCTGCTGCGTGAGGATGAGGAACACGACCAAGGTTGGGCCATCAACGATGTCGTGATCCGCGGCGGGAACCGGATGGTCAATGTGGAGCTCTACATCGATGGCTCCTTCATCAACACCTATCCGGGCGACGGCATGATCGTATCGACGGCCCGCGGGAGTACCGCGTACTGCATGGCTGCCGGTGGACCGATCCTCACCGCGGGGGTTCGGGGGTTCGCGATTGTCCCGATCTCCTGCCACTCACCGATCCGGACTCCACTGGTCGCGTCGGAGAGTGCGGTGATCGAATTGGTTCTGGCGAACACCCACGACGCCTCGCTTATCCTGGATGGGCGGGTACCGACAGAGGTGCGCCAGGACGATGTGGTCAGGGTCACCCGGGGCGAGCACGCATTTCGCCTCGTTGTGACCGGTTCGACCAGTTTCTACGACGCGGTGCGGACGAAGTTCAATTTTCAGATTCGGCCAGACGCCGTGCCGTCACGACGATTTCATCACCCGGCAGGGGAGGTTCGAGGGCGGAGGTTCGGGGACCGAGGAAGCACATGACGCAGGCATTTGCCAACCACAATGTCAGGACGTGAGCACCATCGGGCACGATATTGTGCCGGGGCTACGAATCGACTTTGAAGCGACGGGGAACTGTCGGCTGGTCAATAGAGGTTTCATCGTCCGACGACTCGGCGCGGTTGTCGCCGGACGATGCGGGCGACTGATCCACCGAGCCGCGGCCATTGCCGTGTTCACGGGCCGCACCATTGCGCTCCCCGCCGGGGCGGATGGCGCGTCCGAACCGCAACCGTTCCAACCGCTCGATGCTCGGAGTCGCGGAGACGACCCTCTGCTCCGACGCCACACCGGCAGGTAATGCCTTGTCCGACTCGGCGTCGATTGCTGGTTCGCGGGCGGATGCGGCGACCGCGACCCAGCGCTCGACCGGCGGCTCGATGGCGGCGGGCACCTCCCCTTTATCCTGGTCACTCCCACAATAGGGGCACAGATCCCACCGCAGGTCGATCAGCCGGTTGCACTGGATGCAGGGGTCTCTGAGTTCGGTCTGGCAGTGGGGGCAGAGCCGAAAGTCATCCTGAACAAAGTGCTGGCAGGTGGGACAGACCGGTAATTCTTCGAGGTCCTGGAGCAGATATTCCTCTTCCAGCGATCGCTGGTAGGTGTCGTCGAGCGTCTGTTTCGGGCGGAGCACCCAGTAGAGCATCATGCCCGGCACCCAAAAGAGCACCACGAGCAGCGTCGACATCACCTGGGTAAGTACGCTGCGACTGCGGGATTCAATATCCCGGAACGTCCAGACGATCAGCACGAACCAGAGGGCCAGCAGATAGGCTCCCCCGAGTGCGAGCAGTACTTGTAACCCGCGCGCGACAATCGCTTCAACGTCCAACCGAACGGCTCCTTCGCTTTCCCGACGTGGCGCGCTACCCGACGCGCTCGTAGCGAGAAACCGCCAACACGAACACGGTCGCGCCGCCGACGAGCACTTCGACCGGGTTGGGGACGTAGAACTCGCCCGGTTCCATGATCGGCATTAGCGGATTGACGAATCGAGTTCGTGAGTGGCAGTTCTCCTCGATGAGGCTGAGTACCTCGGCCACGCTTGTTTCCTCAACGCCGATGAGCAGGGTGACGTTACTCTCGCGTAGGAAGCCACCGGCACTGTTGACTTGTGTCGCGCGGTAGCGCTTGTTCGTCAGGGCGCCGAGTAGTGGTTCAGCGTCCTTCCCTTGGACTACCGCAATCACCAGTTTCATAGGTTTCCGCTCTACGACGCCAGCGTTTCCGACGTCACGCCTTCGGCGGTGTGTGTGCTGAGCCTGTTGACCGCGTGCCACACCAGCCGTGCCACGTCTTCGGCGGGCAGGGTGGCATCGATCACCGCCCAACGATTGGGTTCGGCGGCGGCAAGCGCCAGAAACGTGGACCGAACCCGTTCGTGGAATGAGAGATCCGCCGCGTCGATCCTGTTCATGGAACCGTGCTGATTCATGCGGCGCGAGAGACCAATATCGACCGGTACATCGAGCAAGATGCGGAGGTCAGGTTCCAACCCGTCCGTGGCAAGTTGCTGCACGCTCCTCAAAGGCTCTATTGGAAGACCCCGCCCGCCTCCTTGATAGGCCAGTGTCGAGTCCGTGAAACGGTCGCAGACCACCGTCATCCCGTCCCGCAAAGCGGGGTGAATGACGCTCCCCACATGCTGCGCTCTCGCGGCCGTCATCAACAGCGCTTCTGTCGTGGGGAGCATAGTATAGCTTTCCTTGCGCAGCAGAATGTCGCGAATCTCCTCCCCGACCGGCGTGCCCCCTGGCTCGCGCGTGAGCACGACTGATTGTCCCGCGACGCGCAGTGATTTCGCGAGTCGGGTGGCTTGCAGCGTCTTGCCACCGCCCTCCGGCCCTTCGAAGACAATGAAGCGGGCTCGCACGCTACTGCATACCTCGCCGAAAGATCTCGACGTACCGGCGCGGGTCCCGTCCGCGGCTCCGCGATGCGACGTTGTAGCGCTCGGCGAGCTCGTGCTGCTTGCGGCGCACGGCTGGCCCTTGCGGCGTGAGTTCGATGGCAGGGGCGCCACTCATCACCGCCGTGATGGCATCCTCGGCTTCTGCGAGCGCGTCGATCACGGGATCCCTGGGTTCCCGGCTAGGGATCGGCGGGGCCACACTTTCGAAGTCCTGGGGTGACGGCGCGAGCACTTTGGGAAAGAGCGACAGCAAGACGTTTTCCATCTGCGTCGCGGTATTGGCGCGCAGAACGTAGACCGGCGTTCCGCGGATCTCCGCGTCACGAATCGGCTCCGGCTTCTGGCGGAAGTAGTTCTTGAGCGTCATCACGAGATCGGCGTCGTGGGGCTCGCGGACGATCGTCGCCGGCACGGCGTGCCGGAGAATCGCCTGGTCGAGCCGATTGCGGCTGATACCGAACGGGAAAATACGCAAGGGTTTGGCGACGGTGCCCCGGCCCTTCAGAAACGCCATGGTCGGTGCGGCATCTTCCCGCGCCACATCTTCATACGGCTCGATTTCGTGATTCTGCTGCCGGCCGCCTGGGCCTTCGCCGAACTGGCGGCTGGCGATATCGACGATTGGTCTGCCTCGACTCAAGCCCTCACCGAATCCGCCGAACGCCTGCTGGGTCGAGAGTTGGCGACCTGGAACGCTCGGATCGCGTCTGGCATCGTCGATCCTCGTCACCGAGACGCGACCGTCATCCTCGCGGCGGCGGTGCTCGGAACGGACCGATGCGTTGCGGAGCATGGCGTCCACCGTCGCCGCGACATCCCGATGGACGGCGACTTCGTCTCGATTGATGATTTCCACGATCATGTTGAAGGTAGGCGGCGCCTTGCGTTCGAGGATCGATTTTTGTGTACCACGCCGCCGCGCCTCTTCATCCGAGAGGGTTACGGTTTGGATCCCACCGATCAGGTCGGAAAGGGTCGGGTTGAGCATCAAGTTCTCGAGCGTGTTGCCGTGGGCCGTTCCGATCAGCTGAACACCTCGTTCGGCGATCGTGCGGGCAGCGGAGGCTTCGAGTTCGGTGCCGATCTCATCGATCACCACCACCTCGGGCATATGGTTCTCGACTGCTTCGATCATCACCGCGTGCTGCGCGGTCGGCGTTGGGACCTGCATGCGGCGGGCACGACCGATTGCCGGGTGCGGGATGTCCCCGTCTCCGGCGATTTCATTGCTGGTATCGACCACCACGACGCGTTTGCGAAGCTCGTCGGCGATCACACGAGCGGTCTCGCGCAGCATTGTCGTCTTGCCCACGCCAGGCCGGCCCAGCAAGAGGATGCTCTGCCCAGACTCGATGAGGTCGCTGATGATAGCGATGGTGCCGTAGACGGCGCGGCCGATGCGACACGTCAACCCGACGATATCGCCACCGCGGTTGCGGATCGCCGAAATGCGGTGCAGGGTACGTTCGATTCCGGCGCGGTTATCGTCGCCGAAATGTCCGATCCGCTCGGCGACGTAGGCCAATTCCTGGCGGGTTACGTCCAGATCGGAGAGAAGCTGCTCGTCGAACTGAAATCGCGCTTCCGGTGGCCGGCCGAGGTCGAGTACGATCTCGATGAGTGCGCCGAGCTCACCTTGCCCCTGGAGGTGGCGAATGCGTTCGGACAGCGACGGTGGCAGAACGTTCAGGAGATCATCGAGGTTATCGGTGATGGCGAATTCAAAGGCGCGCGGTTGATCTTCTCCGGGGAGCACCTGTGGAATGCTGCTCAATGAATGCTCCTGGCTCCGTGGTGACGCCGGCTCGGACCGCCCTCACCCATCCAACTTCATTTTCTCACGACGGCGTACTTAGCCGCCCACCGTGTCCGAACTCGGATCGGCGGGCGGGCCTTGCAGGAATGTCGGCACACGGTGGACGGACGGCTCCTTGACGTCCGCCGTGAATACCACCGACTCGACAGCCGGCACGCGACTCGGACTCGTTGTGTACTTGACGTGCAGATCGCGCGATCCTTCTGGTTGGAACCCGGCGTCCTCCAGCAGATGCGACAACTCGGCCTGATAACCGCGGAGATGACAGTACACTGGCCGCGGCGACTCAACCGCGAGTCTCGACATGACCGTTGCGAGCAGGTCCTCTGCCACGACGCGCCGATCGGGCCTGGCAAGCACGCTGAGCAGATGGGCATCGGGCCGGGAATCGACTCGGGCGTAGGCGACGATCTGGTGCCCTTCCTCGACCAGCCATGCCTGGCACCCGTACCCGCCGAGCTGGCGCTTTCGCGGAACGTCCCAGCATTGACTCGTGAGTGCCTCCGCGTACTGGACCTGTTTCGGAACGACCGAGGTGTAGAGCTGGTGGACTGCCCACAAATCGGCTGGGCGTTGGGGTCGGGCGATCTCGCGGCCGGCGGGTCGGCGCGTCGCTTTCTCGGCCACGTGGACCACTTCACTCGCGTAGGGAACGAAACCCGTGCGACGCGCGGCGGTGCGTACGGGCGAGGTTGCGGGGATGCCCGCGTAGAGTCGTTTGACGCCTTCGAGCCCCGCGGCAATCACTCCGTGCTTGAGGAGTTCCTCCCAGACTGGGCCGGCGGCATAGATGCCCATTGCTGCCCCGACTGATTCAACGACCCAGCGCTGGTCCAGCGCCCCTTCGCGAAAGAGCGCATAGCCCAGGAGTCGATGATCGGCCCGTGCTACGAAGAGCCGCCGGGGAGAAGAGATGAGCGGCATCAAGATACGCACCGAGGCCATCACTGGCTCGGTCTGGCGTGGGTGGCACAACGTGTTATCGAGGATGATGTGTTGCTCGATGCTGTTGAATGACAACAGGTCACGCCAGCGCACCCGACCGATGTCGAGATTCACCAACTGGCCCTCATCCTCGAAAGAGGAGGCCTGTCGAAGCGTCACCCGCGATTCCGCGGCTTGACGAGAACCGCTCATTTCGGCCGAACCTTCCTGGTCCCGCGGGGCGTATGCGGGCCGGTGCTCGCCGAAGCGGGTACGTGTCGCCATTACCGTTGATTTTACACATTGCGCCCGGACGACTCAAGTCCTTCGGCGATGCAATCGCCTTCCGGCGCGACGTATCAGAGGACGCGGCGGCCAGCCATCGCTCTGCCAAGGGTCATCTCGTCCGCGTACTCAAGATCGCCGCCGACGGGGAGGCCACTGGCGGGTCGAGTCACCCGGACTCCCGAAGGGGTGAGTAAGCGATGCAGATAGGTCGCCGTCGCCTCACCCGGCAAGTCGAGATTGGTGAAGACGATAATTTCCTCGGGCCGCTCGGATTGCGTTCGCTCGATCAGCTCCTGAATTTTCAGCTTCTCCGGCCCGATGCCTTCGACCGGGGAGATCGCGCCATGCAGGACGTGGTATTTGCCCCGGTATTCGCCGGTGCGCTCGATAGCGACCACATCGAGCGGCTCTTCGACCACACAGATGCGGCTATCGCGACCCGGGTCGGCACAGATTGCGCAGGGGTTCTGCTCGGTGGTGTTGAAGCAGACGGTACAGAGCGTAACCTTTTCCTTCACTTCGAGAATGGCCTCGGCGAGGCCCACCGCGTCGTCGCGGCTGGTGCGAAGCAGGTAAAACGCCAAGCGGGAAGCCGTCTTGGGACCAATGCCTGGCAGTTTGGCCAGCTCATCGATGAGACGCGCAACCGGGCGAGCGACGGCCACACCGCGTTGTGAGACCATCCAACCACCCCACCCACGAATCAAACGAAAATGCCTGGCGGCAGTGTAGCACGGATCATGTTTCCCGTGCATTCGATACACTTGCGACGCATTGGCCGTACTTTGTTCATCCTCCTACCCGTTTGTACTAATCCCCTATTGCAATTGGCTTGAGTCAATGCTAGTGTGGACGCATATTGAGAATCTGCCGCGCGGTCTTCGAACCTTGCCGCCGCGCGCATGGTGCGCACGCAGCAGGGTCCGCTTGGCGGATGGAGAAGGGTTCGCATGAGGGGGTTCTCGTGGACTTCGTAGACAAGACGCTGAGTTGCCGGGAGTGCAGCAAGCCATTCACGTGGACGGCCGGTGAGCAGAGTTTCTATAAGGTGAAGGGGCTCATCAACATCCCAGCCCGCTGTGGTCCGTGCCGCTCAGCCCGCAAAGCCAAACTCGGTCTTCCCGATCGCGCGCAGACCGAAGTGATCTGTGCGGATTGCGGCCAACGGACGACCGTACCGTTCGTTCCGCGGAATGGAAACCCGGTATTCTGCTCGGCGTGCTTCGAGAAGGCCCGTCAGAGTGCTGAGATCGCCGTTCCGGTGTAGCGCCGAGCGGCAGAGCACGAGTACACGGATTGAGGATTACGGTTCGTCGACCATCAGCACGGTGCGGCCCTTTATGCCGTCTGCCGGGCCGATCGCACCGTCGTCTTCCATCTGCTCGATAAGCCGCGCGGCTCGGTTGTAGCCGATGCGCAATCTCCGCTGTAACATGGACGCCGAAGCGGTGCCATGTTGACGGACGATGTCGAGCGCCTGCTCCATGAGCGGGTCATCGGCACCTCCCTCATCCTCCGTGCGCGGTTCGCCGCTTGGCACATCGAGCCATTCCGGGGCGTAATGGGGAACAGGCGCCACCGCATGCCAATGGTCGACGACGGCTTTCACTTCTTCGAGGATGAAGGCGCCCTGGACTCGGACCGGCTTCGCCGCATCCGGTGGCAAGTAGAGCATGTCGCCACGGCCGAGTAACCGTTCGGCGCCGGGCATATCGAGCACGACCCGGCTGTCGATCATCGAGGAGACGGCGAACGCGATCCGCGCGGGCACGTTGGCCTTGATCAACCCGGTGAGCACGTTGACCGACGGGCGCTGGGTGGCGATGATGAGGTGGATTCCCGTCGCCCGCGCCATTTGCGTCAGTCGGGCGAGGAGCGTCTCGACCTCGTCCGGTGTCGTCATCATGAGGTCGGCGAGCTCGTCGATGATGACGACGAGATACGGCATCCGCTCGGCCTCAGGTTCATCGGCGACCCGCAGGCGATACCCATCGAGGTTCCGCACGCCGAGTTTCTTGAACAATTCATAGCGGCGGTTCATCTCGCGCAGGACAAGGCGGAGCGTTCCGACGACTTTATCCATCTCGGTGACGACTGGGCATTGCAGGTGCGGTACACCGTTGTACCCTGTCAACTCGACCATCTTCGGGTCGATCATCAGTAACCGCAGATCTTCCGGCGACCGGGTCATCAGAAACGTACTGATGATGCCATTGAGGCAGACGCTCTTGCCGGCACCGGTCGCTCCCGCGATCAACAGGTGCGGCATCTTCGCGAGATCTCCGACGACATAGCGACCGTTGACGTCTCGCCCGAGCGGCAGCGGAAGTTTGGCCTTGCTCTCGGCAAACGCCGGCGATTCGAGAACTTCGCGGAGGCCGACAATCGCGATCTGGCTGTTCGGAATCTCGATACCCACCCTGGCCATGCCTGGGATCGGAGCCTCGACTCTGATGCTCTGCGCGGCGAGCGAGAGCGCGAGGTCGTGCTGGAGCTCAACGATCCGCCGCACCTTAACCCCGTTGCCCGGTTCGAGCGCGAACTGCGTGACGGCGGGTCCGGGGTTGATCTCGCGCACGCGAGCCTCGACCTTGAAACTTCCCAGTGTCTCCTCGATCGTCCGCGCTTTCTGCTCGAGATCTCCGGCATCCGGTGCGACAGAATCGTAATAGGGGAGAAGGCGCATGTCCGGGAGCGGCATCGGCTCGCCGGCGGGTTCCACCGAGACTCCAGCTGGGCGCGCCGGATGCTCAGGGGCTTGCACTTTCGCTGCGCTCTTCGGCAAATTAATGACGCGTTCGACGACGGTCGGCTCGGAAACCGGGCGGCCACGTTGCCCGCTCGTTTGGACCGTTGGGACGGGGGGCGCGGACGTACCTTCGCTCAAGCCTTTTTTTCGCTTCGGCACCAGCGCGCGAATGTCTCGCTCGAGCGCCTGAAGGTCGGTATCGGCGAGGAGAAACACCGCCACCAGGCCACTCGCCAAGAGGATTATTCCCGATGCGATCCGTCCGAACACGCCCCGAGTGATGTCGCCCACGACGACACCGATGGCGCCACCCATTGACTCGCCACCACCGAGCGCGAGGAGACCAAGAACGCCAGCGAAAAAAAGTGCGCCGCCGACGTAATGCCTGAACAGCAGCACCGGCTCGGTCTGGCGGGCAAAAGCGCGGACCGCGGCGAGTGCGATGAACGCCGGCACGAGAAACGCACCCGCGCCAAACCCACTGCGGAGAGCGGTGGCCAGCCAGTGAATTAGCTGACCATCTTCATTTCCACGACCGAGGGCCCAGGAGCTGAGCTGTGCCGCGACGACCAGGCAGACCCCGAGTATTTCGCGCCGGAGCCGCTCGGAGATGGCGACCGCAGGGAACATCCCTCTGAGAAACTCACGCCCGCGCCGAAGCCACCGCGACCACCAAAGGTGATCGTCGCCGCGCGTTTTCTGTTTGGAACTCCGCGACCGCGCCTGTGGACCACGGGCACGACTCTGCGCCGCCATCGTCTCGCTCTCCGTCACCCTCAACGCTTACCCGGCACATCCCAGGGCTCGCGCTGGAATCAATCCACGGGTGTACGGACAGTATACACGTTCACCTGACGTCCAGCGTTTTCATCTTCGAATAGGTACGGAGTATTGGCGCCGCGAATTAGAAGAGCTCCAGCTGATCGGGTGGAGTGTCCTGCTCTGACGCCGCCTCCCGCACGCGATCAACCTCCGCCAGGAGTTTCGGGAGTTTGGCGAAGTCGTCTTCAATCGCACTCCGCAGTGCGGCTTGGTGCAACGCGGCCGCTGGGTGGTACATCGGCACGACTAGGCGTGTACCGATTGTTTTGGCTTGGCCATGGATCCGGGATATACGTTCGCCCGGGAAATACTTCGCCATCGAAAATCGGCCGAGGGTGACGACAACGTCGGGATCGATGGCGTTCATTTGCCGTTCCAGATAGCCAGAGCAGGCTTGAATCTCATCCGGAAGCGGATCGCGATTCCCCGGTGGCCGGCATTTCACGACGTTGGTGATGAAAACATCGTCGCGTTGCAGACCGGCTTTCGTCAGGAGTTCGTTGAGGAACTTCCCGGCATTGCCGACGAACGGGCGGCCCTGCTGATCCTCATGCCAGCCGGGTCCTTCGCCGATGAGCATGACCCGAGCCTGGATATTGCCTTCGCCCGGGACGGCGTGGTTTCGACTGCGCGACAACTCGCACAAGGTACAGCCGGTTACTTCTTCCGCAACCGCCTGCATCTCACGCTCACGTTCCGCTATCGTCATTTCTGCCCTCTCATCTCTTCCATACATTTCTGGGCGCCCGGCAGAGTCATACCACCCTCCAGGCGCGCGACTCGCTTCACCGCAGCGCGAGACACGTGCCGTCGCTATCAGCGCAATTTTCCCCGACATACTCACGAATGACCGCTACGAGCGGTGATGCCGCTCTCCACAGCATCGCCGAAAGGGTACCGTAGTCGCCACCCGGGTGGTCGGGAATGGCTTTAGCGGAACAGGAAAGAGATTTCTCGCCGCGGCTCGAAATGACAGTGATGGGTCTTTCCGTCCCGCTCCGTGAATGGCCCCGGCTAGCGCGGGTTAGCACTTCAAATAGAAACTGTCCGCCTGTAACAGAGTTGCGGTTGCTCCTCCCAGTACGACGCTTCTACCGGGCGCTGACGGCACCGAGCGGGGACCATGATCGCTCGCGTTCCAGGAGTTCGCCCTCCGCTGGCGCGCCGGCGAAACCGCCCGGCGCGCCGACGGCGCTGGCTCCGCAGATGTTACCGAGTCGAAGACACTCTTCTATCGCGCGGTCTTTGAGGAGACCGTAGAGAAAGCCGGCGTTGAAGCAGTCGCCAGCGCCGGTGGCGTCGACCACCTCGGCGGGGAACGCCGGCACGTCGTATCGAACACCATCAACGATGGCTGTCGCTCCATGCTCGCCGCGCTTGACGACGAGAAAGTCGACGATGCGCGCCAACACCCCAAGGGCGGGGTCGAGCCTTTCCCGCCCGCCGATTGCACGGGCCTCCAGCTCGTTCATGAAGACAATGTCCGCCAGCGGCATGAGCGTGCGAATCTCAGTCCCAGTCAGCCACGGCTCATCCCATCCGCAATCGACGATGAGCCGGGTATCGATGCCATTGAGGGCTTGGGCATACGCAGCGAGGTCAGGGTTGAGACAACACTGGAGAAACCCGGCGCGTTGCCGCTTCAGCACATTAAGCGCATGGGCCACGCATCGACCGGCCAGTTCGGGATTGGTCGGCTCGTAGGTCAGGAAGCCACGGTCGCCGCCGTAGGTCATGCAGATGCTGACCGCGGGCATCGGTTGATCCAGCACCGCCATCAGGTTCGTGGAGACCCCTTCCGAGGCCATTGCGTCGAGACTGAGCCGACTCCACTCGTCGTCACCGACGGTGCCGATCATCCCGACAGAGACGCCGAGTCGGGCGAGGGCGGCGACGCTGTTGAAGGTGCCACCAGGTGAGAGCGTGAGACCCTGCGCGAACACCTCACGCCCAACCATGGGCCAGTCCGGAAGTTCGGTGAAGACCAAATCCCATGACGGCCGCCCGATGACCAACACATCGTAGTCGGACGCTGCTGTACCCATTCTCTTGCCACATTGGCCGGGGAGGAGATCGCCGGCGTCAAGCCGACGATCCCCTTCCCTCCACTCTATCGCTCGCGCATTACTCCGGCATCGTCACGCTGAGCACTTGCACCGCGCCTTCTGTCGTCTCGAAGCTGACGAGCACCGTGCCGCCGGCAGGGTCCGCGGGCGCGGGGATTGCGACTTGCGGACTCTCCCCGGCCCGCACCTCGGCGACCAAGTCGCCAAGAACCGCGCCGTCCGCGCCGAGCAGGAACATGTGGATCGTCCCGGCGCTTCCGGCGGAAAGGATGGCCCCCACCTGCTGCTGGTCGGCCTGGTACGCGAGTCCGGCGATTGCCACGCCGTCGCCGTCCGGTACCGGCGGCTTTCCGGCTATCGGCACGCCGTCCTCAGTCGACTGGAGAATCGACTGCGGTGAGTTCGTGCTCAACGTCGCATCCAGCGGAATCGCCGGATCCGCCGTTTCAGCCGTCGCCGCGTCTTCGAGCCGAGGGTAGCCTTCCAGGATAACGGCGCCCCAACGATAGGTGTCGCCTTGCACTCCTTGCCAGGTTGACCAGCCGAGTCGGGATTGGCCGGTCTTGTCCTGCGTATCCGAGTCATAGATAAAGATGTTGAGGGTCATGCGCTCAGGATCGATCGGACCCGGCAGGGCATCGAATGGGATGAACGTTTCGAGGACATACCCGCTGTACGGGTCGCTCAACGTGCTGGCAACCTGCATGCCGGGCGCCGTCTCGCTGATCGGCCCCTGACGCGCGTCGGCGTCGCGGTAGGCGGCGGGGGCGCCTTCCGCGGTCGTCGGAAAGAGACCGACCTTGAAGGTCGAGGAGGTATTCGCCGCGGTGCCCAGCGGGTCGATCGCGATTTCGACGGAGTCGGTTCGCCAGTGCCGCTTGGCGTCCGCCGCGGGCAGCACCGTGCCGAGGCTCTCATCGGTCACGCTGACCGCGACGTACAGGCCATCCTCTGCCCAGACGAGCTGCGCGGTTCCGGAGGCGTCCTGCGCCGAGTCAGGGTCGTCGCCTTCCCACACGCGGCTCAGATCGAGCACTTCACCGGGGTACTCGCCTTGGCCGATCTGGCCGTCGACGGCCGGCATCCCCGCCGACGCGATAGGCGAGGCTGCAGGGGACGCGACAGGCGACGCGACCGGCGAGGCCTGGGCCGCCGCGCCAACTCCTGGCACGCTTGTAGTGGGGACGACATTGAGCGCCGCCGTTCGCGTGCTCGCCTGCTGCCCCACGGTTGTCACGACCGCGAAATCGTAGTCTCCCTCTTCGCCGCCCGCGTTCGCCGTCGGCAGGTTGGCATCGGAGTTGGTGACCGTAAACGAGATCGTCGCGTTCCCGCCTGGAGACAGGTCGGTGAACTCTTGAACACCTTCGGTTGCTTCGAACCCCGCCGGCAGCTCGAGGGCGACCGTGCCGCTCTGTGGCTCGACGCCGAAGTTCTGGAGAACAATCGGTATCTCGCGCGTCCCGCCGGTGACGATCGAGAGTCGCGGCTTGATGAGTGCGTCGAGTTGGGCCACTTCCAGTTCCTGTGCCCACTCGCGGAATTGTTCGATCTCTGGCAGGGCCTGGAGGGTGCCGCGTACCGGCGGCACGACCTCGATAACGTCACTCGTGGCACCGGTCCCGTCACCGGTCATGAGGGAGGCGTCGAGGCGGAATCGCGTGTCGGGTTCGGCAGCCGGATCGGGCGTCACGATGAACGTCGTGGCGCTCTGACTCCCGTCGCTCGCTGCCGTCAGCGTGCCACCGCCACTTGCCGTCCAGCCGCCCGGTAGGGCAAGTTCGACCGTACCCTCAACAGGACCCCCATCAGCCGACCGAGCGGTCGCGGAGACGGTGACAGGTGCACCGGCCTGGACATAGAAATCATCGACGGTAAGGAAGAACTCGGCTCCTAGGGGCAATCCGCCCTGGGCCGGGAGTACCGCGCCTTCCAGAATCGCCGACGGATCGGTGTTGCCGGCGGTGAACGGGACACGGCTGTCGATCAGCGTGAAGAAATCACACTCAAGTTCAGCTGGATCTGTCGGGGCGTCAGGGAATGTCGCCCAGCCTTGGGAGATGTATTCCCGCTGGGCCTGGAGCTCGATAGCCGCCCATGTCTGCCCACCGTTGCGTTCGGACGTATGGCCCGACCACACGCCGAAGACGTAATCGGATTGTTCGTCAGGCTGGTACGTGGACGCGCACTGTTCGCCCGGTTGCCCTTCGCCACTGGCGCCGTTGCGGAAGATCTTGCCGACACGCCAAGGTTGGAGGGCCTCCTGATCCGATTGAGTGGAGAATATCCCTGGATCGGCGGCGGCGTAGAAC
>JACDBO010000120.1 GCA_013694885.1 Chloroflexia bacterium
CCTGCAACCCGCCCAGGTCGACACCGACAGCGGCGGTTCGGTGGTGGAATCGGCCACTGACGCGATCGCCGGGACCGACGACGATGTCTCGACCCGGATGCTGCAATCCGGCTATTTCAAGCTCGACAGCAAGGGCCTGTTCGCGAGCGACAAGCACGTGTTGCCCACGACGATCGCGTCGGTCGATGCCGATGGCGTCCGCCTCAACGTGGATAAGGACAACATCCCGGACCCCGCGTAGCGCTCCACGTCTGGCGTGATCGTCTCTGTGGCAAGATGCCCAGGCGCGTAAACCGGCGGCTATACTGCCCGTCGGCGCGGCACGGCGCGCACGGTGGGAGAGCGGAGTCGGGTGGTTGAGCTGACCTTCCTCGGAACCGGGACATCGAACGGCATCCCGGTGATCGGCTGCGACTGCGCGGTCTGCCACTCGCACGACCCGCGCGACCGGCGGACGCGGACGTCGGTCCGGCTGCGGCAGGGCGCGACGACGCTGCTCATCGACACCGCGCCGGAGCTGCGTGGGCAGATGCTCGCCAGTGATACTCGCCGAGTCGATGCCGTGCTCTACACCCACGCCCACGCCGACCACACCGCCGGGTTGGACGATCTGCGCCGCTTCTGCGAGATGCAGCAGCAGCACATCCCGGTCTTTGCCACACCGGCCACCGGCAGTGACCTGCGTGCTCGCTTCGCGTACGCGTTCGCGGACCTTTTTCCGTTCTACGGCGCCACTCCTGACCTGACGCTGCACGAGATCGACCGCCCGTTCGCGGTCGCCAATATCGCCGTGACGCCGGTGCCGGTCCTCCACGCCAGTCTGCCGATCGTCGGCTTCCGGGTCGGCGCGCTGGCGTACGTCACCGACGCCAAGACGGTTCCAGCCGCGTCGATGCCGCTGCTGCGCGACCTCGATATCCTCGTCCTCAACGCGCTGCGGCAGCGGCCGCATCCGGCCCACCTGAGCCTGGACGAAGCGCTCGCAATCGTCGCCGAGCTGCGCCCGCGTCGTGCCTACCTCACGCACATCGCCCACGAGATGGGACGCCACGTCGAGGTCGAGCCGGCCCTGCCCGCTGGGGTGGCGCTGGCATACGATGGACTCTCCGTGACGGTGTGCGACGATAGGGTCGATGCGGATACAGAATCGGACAGAACGATAGGGAGGTAAACGATGGACGTCTCCACCACGCACGCGCTCGAAGGACGACCAGTTAAGGAATACCTCGGCGTCGTTACCGGCGAGGCCATCCTCGGCGCCAACTTGTTCAAGGACTTGTTCGCTGGCATCCGCGACCTCGTCGGTGGCCGCTCCGCCGCCTACGAGAAGGAATTGCGCCGCGCCCGCGAGATCGCCATCGAGGAGATGACGCAGCAGGCCACCGAGCGGGGCGCCACCGCCGTGATCGGGGTCGACCTCGACTACGAGACGATCGGCGATGGCGGCAGCATGTTGATGGTGACCGCCTCCGGTACGGCCGTGCGCGTCTGACCGATCTCACCGCGCATGTCGCCAACCTGAACAGTGCCGTTTCGCGCGCCCGGTTCGTCCTGGTGTGGTGGGTCTGCCGTGCCGACGAGTGCTGACGCGCGGGAGGAGGAGCAGGTGGAGTGGGAGTTCGCGGAGGTCATCGAGCGGACGGGTGAGGTGATGGAGGGCGCGGGCGTCGCGATCATCGTCCTCGGGGCGATGGTGGCCTCGGTTCGCTTCGCGCTCGGCCCACGTCAGGAGTCGCGGGAAGGTGCCTGGCGCGCCTACCGGCAAGCGGTCGGTCGCGCCATTCTGCTCGGTCTGGAGTTTCTGGTCGCCGGAGACATCATCCGCACGGTGGCCATCGACCCGACATTCCGCTCGGTCGGTGTGCTGGCGGTGATCGTGCTGATCCGCACCTTCCTCAGCTTCAGCCTCGAACTGGAGATCGAAGGCCGGTGGCCGTGGCAACCACTCAACGCGCCCGATCGCCCGACCGGCGCCGCCCCCGCCTCGCGGGGCGAACCGTCCGCGTAGGGTTCTGGCGCCGCTGAGGGGGCTGCTATGATCAGCCGACGGGAGTGGCTCAGGGAGAGCCGGAACAGGCATCGGAAGAGCGCATGAGCCAGGCAACCACGGTTGAGATGCTGGTTGAGGTCGGCGACGTCCCGGACTCCTATCGCCACCACGCGCGCCAGCTCACACCGGGTCCCCCGCACTACCTCGCCGGCAACCGTGGCCGGGCCGTGCTCAAGTGGTACCTGCTTGCGCGGGAGGACGACCCAGTGCCGGCCGCGTGTCTCGACGAAGCGCGCGATCGTGTCGCGATGGAGTTTGCGCGCGGCACGCTGCTCGTCCCGTACGGTATGGGTTTCGTCGTGCTCCATCACTCGACGCCGCTCGACTACCTGATCGTCGGCGCCTGGCGGGCGCACCAGGAACTTTGGGAGACACTCTACGTCCGGGACGCGCGCGACGGCTCTGCCTTCCAGCGGATGCGGCCAGGGGAGAATGCCCCGACCCTCTGTGTCTGGGAGCTGGCGCCGGTCTGGCACGAGCGCGAGGCGTGGGTCCGCTACCTCGAATCACCGCGCGACCTCGCGGCGCGGCGCGCCTGGCTGGACGACGTGCTGCATGGGCAGGTCTAACCGCCCTCGATCCGTCATGCTGAATGGTCTGTCGCAGGGGATGCTTCCTTCGTCAGCATGACGAGGCAGACTCACAAGCACGAGGGCAGCGTTGACGACCGATGAGCGGGTTGAGAACTCAGACGCGGCGGAGCGAGTATCGCCACTAACGAGGATCCTGCCGGAGCTGGCGCTGCTGACGGTTGTGCTGCTCTGGGCGTCGACGTTCGTCATCACCAAGGACGCCTTCGAGCGGATCAGCCCGCTGGCGTTCGCCTTCATCCGCTTTCTGCTGATTATGGTCCTCGCCTTCGGGGTGCTCGCCGCGCGCGGTCGTGGCGCGAAGCGGGCGCACTTCTGGCGGCTCGACCGCGCCGACCTCGGGCGGTTCGCCCTTGCCGGTGTTTTCGGCTACACCTGCTATCAGCTCGGCTTCGTGCTCGGGCTGGCGCGGACATCGCCCTTCTCCAGCTCGTTGCTGATCGCGATGGTGCCACTCTTCACCCTGCTGATCGTGACAGTCCTCGGCGACTGGCCGCCAGTTCACGCCTGGATCGGTTTGACGCTCGCCATCGCCGGGGTCGTGCTCTTCCTCGCCGACCGTGAGGGTGGTGGCGGCTGGCTGGGCAACCTGCTCAGTCTCGGCGCCGCGGTCAGTTTCGCCGCCTACGGTGTCGTCAACCGGCCACTCGTGGCACGCTACCCGGCGGAGACGGTCTCCGCCTACACCACGCTGGCCGGCAGCATTCCCCTGCTGCTCGTCTCGCTGCCGGCGGCGCGCGAGCAGGACTGGGCGGCGCTGGGAGTCGGCACCTGGCTCGTGATCGTCTACATGGT
>JACDBO010000143.1 GCA_013694885.1 Chloroflexia bacterium
CAACCCACGATGGCTGATCGAACGCGACGCGGTCCTGCTCAGGCGAGGCGCCGATCGTTGGCGCCGCCCGGCCCGAAAGAGTCCGGGCTAGACCTACAATGCCGGCTGAAGCCGGCTGACTCGTAGGGGAGCAGCATCGCTGGCCGCACCACGCCGCAGATGTTGTGATGCAGAGCAAAATCGACGATTCACGTACAGGCAAAGCGGGACCGATGCGTTCAGCAGGTTCAACGGTGCTCGCGGCGCTCACGCCGGGACAGAGCGCGGTCGTGACGCGCCTGGCCCATGCGTTTGCGGAGGCGGGTGAGCGACTCTACCTCGTCGGCGGGATCGTGCGAGACGTGCTGCTGGAGCGGCCGCTGCCGGCCGATCTCGACTTCGCGACCTCGGCGACACCGGAGCGGACGCGGGCGATGGTGGCGCCGTTGGAGCCGCTGGGGCTCTACGACGTCGGCGAGCGGTTTGGAACCATCGGCATAGTTTTCGCGCTCGATGACGACGAGCGGCTGCTCGTCGAGATCACGACCTTTCGCAGCGAGCAGTACGCTGGCGGCAGCCGTCACCCGGCGGTGACATTCGGCGCGTCGATCGAGGATGACCTGAGCCGGCGCGATTTCACCGCCAACGCGATCGCGGTCGATGTCGCCAGCGGCGACCTGATCGACCCGTTCGGGGGTGAAGCCGATATCGCGTTGGGCGTTCTTCGGGCGGTCGACGATGCCGACGCCCGTTTCGCCGAGGACCCGCTGCGTCTGCTCCGGGCGGCGCGCTTCATCGCCCAACTTGGGTTTCGCCTAGATGGGGCAACACACGCGGCGATGGTCCGCCAATCGCCGGCGCTGGCGCGCATCAGCCAGGAACGGGTGCTGGCTGAGATGACCAAGCTGCTCTGTGGCGACTTTGCGGATTACGGCCTGGACTCCCTCTTGACCACGATGTTGCTGACCGTCGCCATGCCGGAACTGCGTCCACTGGCCGACGCCGCGCTCGGTCCGCCGGGTATCCACCGCGAGAAGGACCTGTGGGCGCACACCAAGCGGGTGGTGGCCAAGACGCCCGCTCGACCGGCAATCCGCTGGGCGGCGCTGCTGCACGATGTCGCCAAGCCGCTGACGCGGTCGGTTGACAGCCGCGGCGAGGTTAGTTTCCACGGGCATGAGCGAGTCGGGGGAGAGGTGGCGGCGCGGCTGCTGCGCCGGCTCAAGGCCGACAAAGTGCTGCAGAGCCGGGTGCGGCGCCTCGTCGAGCTGCATGGCCGGCTCGGCTCCTATGCCGAGAGTTGGACCGACAGCGCGGTCCGCCGTGTCGCCCTCGAAGCCGGCGACGTGCTGGACGACCTGCTCGACTTGGCCGCCGCCGACGTCACCTCGGCGCGGGAGGACCGGCAGCGCGCCGCCGCCGCCCGTGTCGCCGGTCTGCGGGCGCGGCTGGTGCGCCTGGAGGCGGAACAGGCGCTGGACGAGCTGCAGAGCCCGCTCGACGGCAACGACCTGATGGCGCTCTTCGACCGCCCGCCGGGCCGCTGGATCGCCGACGTCAAGGACCACCTGCGCGAGCTGGTGATCGACGGCGAGCTGGCGCGCGACGACACGGCGTCGGCGACCCGAATCGCGCGTGAGCTGGTCGGGCGGATGGGGTGAGACGTCTGGACGGCCCTCACCCCCCAGCCTCACCCCCTCCCGACCTCCCCCGACTCGGGGGAGGAGCATCTCCCAATCCTGAGATAAGGGGGGCAGGTTCGCCGTTCGGACCCCTCTCCCGGAATCGGGTGAGTGGTGGCACACAGCGCCGGGGTGAGGGCTTCCATCGGCAACACCTCGGCATTCTGGCGTTTGGACTCCTCATCCGGGTGGCGTTGGTGCCGTGGGGGGCGTTCGAGTACGACATCGGGGCGATGCGGGAGTGGACGCGGCAACTGGTGTCCGCACCGCTAGCGGAGTTCTACGCCGCGGAGATGGAGGTGCCGCCGGACCATTTGCCGGGCGACCTGTGGTTGCTGTGGCTGCTCGGGCGGGGCGCGCGGCTGGTGGCGCCCGGGACCGACTTCACGAGCGACTGGTATATGGCGGCGCTCAAGCTGGTCGCCGTTGTCGCTGACCTGCTGATCGGGGTGCTGCTCTTCACTATCGCGCGGGGGTTGGCCGGGTCGCGGCGGGCACTGATCGTCGCGGCGGCGTTCGTGCTTAACCCGGCGGTGATCTTTGTCTCGGCCGTGTGGGGGCAGTGGGACTCCGTGTCGATGGCGGTGGCGCTGGCGGCACTGCTGCTGCTGCTGCGCGGGCGGATTGCCTGGGCGCTGCCAGTGCTGGCGGTGGCGGTGCTCATCAAGCCGCAACTCGCGTTGCTGGGGCCGCTATTCGTCGTCTACGCGGTGCGACGAGTGCTGCCTGCTACTGCACCTCATATCGGGCTTCGGACGTGGCTGGGTGGGTTGCGCCGCATGTTGCCGGCGCTCGTCGTTGGCGGGGCTGGATCGGTGCTGGCGGCGCTGGTGCTCTGCCTGCCGTTCGATGTAGGGTTGCCAGGGATGCCGGCGCGCTGGTCGATCCTCGACCGCCTCGCCTTTGCCGCCGACCGCTACCCGCTGACGACGTACAACGCCTTCAACCTGTGGGCGCTCCCGATCGGCACGGCGGAGGCGCCGGACGACTCCGTGGAGGCGCTCTTCGGATTCAGTGCCAGTCAGATCGGTCTCGGGCTGCTCCTGGTCGCATTCGCCGGAGCGCTGGTGGGAACGGCGCTGATCGAGGACCGGGAGTTTGCGGTGCTCTGGGGGTGCCTGGCAGCGGCGCTGGCGGTGTTCTTGCTGCCGACGCGGGTGCACGAGCGCTACCTGTTCCCGGCGCTGGTCTTCGTGGTCCTTGCCTGGGGTCTTGCGCCCCGGTTGCGGTGGGCGGCACTCGGGCTGACGCTGAGCGGTCTCGCGAATCTGTACCTGGTCTATGCCTTCTGGAAACCGGCGATCTACCCCGCGATTCTGCACACGGCGTGGTCGGTGCGGGGTATCGCCCTGGTCAACCTGGCGATCTTCGCGCTGGTGATGGTGGGGGGGGGTAGGGACATCGTGAAGTTCGTAAAATCTCTCGCTCTATCGAGACGTGTTGCCCATCAACAAGAGATTTCTCGCCGCGGCTCGAAATGACAGGCTGGTGGACGGCTCGAAATGACAACGCTTGAGCGATGAATGACAGGCGTTGGGAGTTAGTCGAACTCGTCCTGGACGTCCTCCCACTGGCGTAGTGGGGGGTCGCCGTTGATGGAGACGTCGGACTGGAACGATTCGACAGTCTCCGCGATGTCTTGCTCGGGGGCGGTGAGCACGAGCGCATTTTGGTCGTCGGGTAGCACGATGAGTTCAAAGAGCTGGACCACGGGTTCGGAGTCGAGGCGCCCCGTGAGCACGATCAAGAGGCCGTCGTCATCGACCACCTGGATGTCGGCACGCGCCCGCTCGAACTCAGAGTCCTCCTCAAGGGTGGCGGCGAGCTCGTCTACGATCAAAACCGGGGGCACGCCGCCGGATTCGACGCCGATGAACCTGACGATGGCAGGGACCGACTCGTTGACGAGGGCGAGATCGGCGCCGGATGAGAGATCCGCCGGCGCCACGATCGAATCGTCCGCGTTCAGCCAGTCGCCCGACCATTCGACGGTGTAGTCGAAGGTCCGGTCGGTGTAGCTCTCCTCGTCGCCGCGATTGCCGCCATCGCGATCCTCCAGGAGGTCCTGGAGTCCCGGCGGCTCGACGCCCTCGAAGAGTGGGACGTTCTCGACCTCCACGTTCTCCTGGGCGTCGACCATGCCGTCGCTGAAGGCGTCCACTGGCGCGAAGAAGAGGAAGACCGAGGTGCGATCGGCGGCCGCGTCGCCGATGACGAGGGTGAAGCTGCCGATCTCCGCCCCGTCCAGGTCGGCGAGGTCCAGGGAGTAGGAGACATTGTCGTAGGAGCCGCGGTCGATCTGCTCGAAGTCGTCGGCGGAATCCTCAAGCTCGCCGAGCACGATGTCACGGGCCTCCTCGAGGTCGGCGAGGTCGGGGATGATCGAGATGAGCAGGAGGCTCGATGGGGCGGCGGTCAGGGCAATGAGGCCCTCGCCATCCTCGACGCTCGAGATGTCCTCGTCGTAGGACCAGGGGCGATCCCACGTGACCTCGGTGTTGCTGTCCGCGAAGACGAACGTCTCGTCGTCGACCAGGCCGGTCGACTGCGCGTTGGCGAGCCGCGGCGCCAGCGGCGCGAGCAGAGCCGCGGCCACCAGCAGGACGGAGAGGCGGGTGAGCCAGTGCGTCAGGTTCGCGAGTCGTCTCGGTCTCATCCTCCCGAATCCCTCCACGGTCGATTGCCAGCCCGCCGTGTTGACGGGCCACACCCTTTCCCAGCGCTTTTCAGTCCTTGTGACGCCATCGTAGCAGACAGATAGAAGCTGGTCTATGACGTATGACGCCTTGGAGCAGGTCGCGGCGCGGGACATGGCGACCACGATTCGCCTCATCGCCCTTTTTACAGCGGGTTGCTCAAAGGTTGGCCCACACTTGCGGGGACTATCGGACCGCGGCCGATGGGAGCCGATGGGAGGGCACAGGTCCCTCCCTCCCTACGACGAAGGGACAACCAATCTCCAAACCGCTCTAACCTGGACCACTTCGGGTTTGTGGCGCCCCTCGTCATCGGTCTCGATCGGCCCACCTCGTGGATGGCTCGGCGCTGTGCCAGCATCCGGCCGATCTCCCCTCACGGACATCGCCCTGGACATGGAAGGGGCGG